>CAYXHN010000007.1:0-18942 GCA_964464955.1 uncultured Methanosarcinales archaeon | reverse complement strand
TCAACGAACTGATTCTAAAAGATGCTATAGAAACAGAAAAGATAAGATTAAGCAGAGGATTAAGAGTCTTCGGCTCTCAGACAAAACCTATGCATAAGGTTCTTGAGTATAGCTCAGACCCTTTCATCCCAGGAGTTTCAGGTTCAGAATCAGGAGCGATCCAGTTTCTTCAACAGATTGGAATAAATCCCAAGAAAGGCAGCGTATGGAGAAAGCTCATAGATCTGGACGAGGATGAGATGAAAAAGCTTGTCTCAGGGATAATAATGAAAAGATTTGGAGAGGCTAGTCCTGAAGATGTTCTTGGAAACATATATACTCTGCCTGGAGAAAAGGAAGGCTCGACTATGAGGGATGCAAGAGAGTTTGCCACTCTCCTGAATGCATGCGGCAGGCTGAAGAAGGCATCATTCGGTATAGGAGCTTGTCTCGGTATCAAAGAAGACAAAAGAAAAGCTCTCCAAACATTGGACATGTACAAGAAAGAGATCGTAAAAGCGATTAACTGGTATCATGACAACAAGAATGGCCCTAAAGTTCAAAAAGGGGAAAATTATATTCTCATCAATGCAGAAGACAATGTACTCTCAACGATAATAGGCACTCTTGCTTCCATAGTCTCCAAATCAAATGACATCAAAAACAGCATATATATAATGTCTCTTGCAAGGCAGGATGAAGGTACTACAAAAGTGTCCCTGCGTATAAGCAGCCGGGAAAAACAGGAAGACGGAGGAGTAAGAGAGATCATAAAAAATATAACTGACAAGGTTGGCGGAGAAGCAGGAGGCCATATGCATGCTGCCGGAGCATTGATACCTACAGAAAAAGAGGATGAGTTCATAAGCACAGCAAAAGATATATTTGAAAAGAGAAGATAATAGAAAGCTTTATAAATTTAAAAAATAAGATATATTAAGATGAACTACAAGATAAAATCAGCAATAACCGTATCTATAATCGTGGCTTTCATGTTAGGAGTGGGAATAATGGTAAATAATCTTGAAAGCGAAATAACCGGAGCAGCCATAGCTCCTGTATGTGAATGTTCTGAAGATGCTGACTGTGATGACAATGATCCATGTACAGAAGACATCTGTCTATATCCTGGATCATGTGAAGCTTCCACCTGCGTACATACTAATATAGAAGATTGCGATCGATAATGATTGATTTTATTCTGATTTAGCAGATATGAACATAGATTTCTCTGATTAAGATATAAGGCTAAAAACTTAAAAGATTTCCCGATATATCAAAGAAGATTCCTTATGCTTGTTATATTATCAGCTACATCTGATCCTTTTTTAGTCAGACTAAGAAGCTTCAGTCTTCCCTGTTTCTCAAAACTTACAAGCCCTGATTTTTCCATCTCCTGGAGAATCTTCACTACGTGAGAATATGTGCAGTCGATTTTCTTCGCTAGCGAAGATGCATAAACTGCTCCTTTTGTATTCTTTAAGCTCACCAGCATCATAGCCGGCTTTTCTCTGAAAAAAACATTAAAAATTTTTTCTTTTCCCATAAAAAATCTTCCCCCAATGATTGTCTTATAAAATATAGTTCAAAAAATAGATGACCCAGCAAGTATTTAAATATTTCGTTTTTTGGAACCATGTTATCACAGTTGCAAAATGCTTATAAACTTCCTGTTTTTCCTTTCCATGATGGAAGCAAAAGAGATATTTTTTCCTCATTCTAAGATAAGGGAACAGCAGAACCAATTGGTTAAAGATATACACGACTGCGTAAATCAAAGTAAAAATCTTATCGCTCATGCCCCTACAGGACTCGGTAAAACAGCAGCAGCTCTATCTCCTGCATTATCTTATGCCTTAAAGAACGACCTCACTATATTCTTCCTGACATCTAAACATACACAGCACCAGATAGCCATAGATACATTAAAGACGATAAAACAAAAACACGATCTTGACTTCAGGACAGCAGACCTTATAGGAAAGCAAAGCATGTGCCCTGTCCCAGGGATAAAAGAGCTTTATTCTAATGAGTTTTACGAATACTGCAAAGTACAAAGAGAAGAGAACAAGTGCGAGTATTATACAAATACCAGAAAAAAGTCAGGCAAGTCAACTGTCCAGGCAGAATATTTCATTTCAAAACTGGAAACTCCCTATCATTGCGAAGAGATCGTAAATAGCTGCGAAAAAGAGAAACTATGCGCTTATGAAATCTCTGCTATGGTAGCAGAAAAAGCAAAAGTGATAATCTCAGACTATTCTTATATTTTCAACCCGCACATAAGAGAGCTTATCTTCAACAAGACAAAAAAATCCATAGAAGACTGCATCGTTATAATAGATGAGGGCCACAATCTTCCAAGAAGGATAAGGGATCTGATGACAGACAAGCTTTCTACATTCATGATCCAAAGAGCCATTAAAGAAGCAGAAAAATTTGGATACAAAGACACATCTGCATATCTTGAATCTATAAAAGGTGTTCTTGAAGAGCTTGCTGTATTTGAAGATAATTTTCCAGAGCAGGAAAAGCTGGTAAAAAAGCAGGAATTCATGGAAAAGATAAACAATATAGAAAAGTATGATGAGCTTATCGCACATTTTGAGTTCATAAGCGAGGAAATAAAGAAAAAACAGCAGAAATCCTCTATGGGCAGCATAGCCCCTTTTCTTGAAGCATGGCTTGGAGAAGACAAATCTTTTGCAAGGATCCTGACAAAAAAGATGTTCCGTGGAAAAAAACAGGTTACCCTGTCTTACAGATGCCTTGACCCTTCTCTTTTGACTAGAGAGATAATACAGAATGCACACTCCACGATCATCATGTCTGGAACATTGTCTCCAACATCGATGTATAGAGATCTTCTTGGATTTCCAAAGGATATAACCCTGGAAAAAGAATATCCCTCTCCTTTTCCTCCTGAGAACAGGCTGTCTATGATCATCCCTCACACTACAACAAAATTCACCAGAAGATCTGTTTCAGAATATAAGCGTATAGCAGCAATACTTGCGAGGACAATAAACTCTGTCCCTGGAAATTCTGCCGTATTCTTCCCGAGCTACAAGTTAAGGGATGAAGTAAATGAATATTTCAGGAATATCTGCACAAAGACAATATTTTCAGAACAGTCAAGACTCAGCAAGAAAGAAAAACAGGATCTTTTAGAAAGATTCAAGAGTTATGAGAAGACAGGCGCAGTGCTTATGGGTGTATCCTCAGCAAATTTTGCAGAAGGCATAGACCTTCCGGGAGATCTTCTGAAGGCTGTCATAGTGGTAGGCCTTCCTCTGCAGAGGCCGGACTTAGAGACAAAAGAACTGATAGACTATTATGAAGACAAGTTCAGGAACGGGACAGAATACGGGTATATATTCCCTGCCATGACAAAATGCTTCCAGTCAGCAGGAAGATGCATCCGCACAGGCAAAGACAGAGGAGTGATCATTTTCCTTGACGAAAGATATGTCTGGAACACATACAGGAAATACTTCCCTTCGGAATGGAACACTCAGATAACAAGCCTCTACAAAGAAAAGATAGAAGACTTCTTTAATAACCCATAAAAGCAACAGCTTTAAAAAAATATATCTGATAGGTTTTCTATGGATCAGATAGACCATGCTGCAGATATCGCATCACTTGCATATAAAACTGGATGTTTTGACTATATAATACTTCATGGGTCTCTTGCAAAGGGTACAGCCCATAAAAAAAGCGATATAGATATTCTCTTTATAGAAGATGAAAACAAAAAAAAGCCAATTTCCCAGATAGATCAGATCTTCAAAAAAGCAAGGTCCTCTCCATTTTATGCAGACCTGGATTACCTTAAGACTACTGCGTTGAAAAATGATTCATACATCAAAAGCAAGATGGAAAAACTGGAAAATCCTGCATTATATATCAACTGTCTCTGGAATGGGCTTATCTTTGACGGAGATAGTTTCACAGCAAAAGCCAGAGAAAATGAGTTTTTTAGATCCTGTATCAATAGGATGAAACCTATAGTCCAATCTTTTGATCCAAGAAAATATAGAATAAAAAAAGATTATAGATGATTTTCTGATGGAATTGTTGATTTTTCTTAATTTAGTACTTTAAAGTGCTCATAACAGAATTTTGGCATTTCAGACTCTATAATACTCAAATTCTTAATAATCTATAAAAAACACATCTATACCCCAGTATACAAAATAGGTACATTTATATACTAGTAGGTATATTCAATAATTTAAGGTGATAAGATGAAAATAAATGAAATATCCCCAAAATGTCTTCATTTCCAGGAGGAATTTTTGAAAGACAATATCCTTGTCCAGGTAAGATATGTTATGGATAAGCGCAACTTAAAATTCAATCCGTCAGGGGAATCGTTCACCTGCTCTTCATGATCAACTAAAGGCTCCCGTCATAATTCTTAACCACACCCCTCACACAAAAAAAGGGAGCCTTTATTCATATTCACTCATCACATGGATTCCAAGCAAAGCTTGGAATTTTGCACAATCTATCACATGCCTTCGGGAAAAAGAGGTGTTTAGGGAGAAGGGAACTTTTGTTCCCTTTTTTTCTCTAACTAAAAAACAAACTGAATAGAAGATAAGGTGATGCATGCTGTCAAATTGTGCATCGCTGACGAGGAATTTAACCCTTGAAGCAAAGGACAATTTCCTCTTCTGTCAAAAGTCGAGCAAGTTCCTGAAGCAGGGCCCTGCAAACCGCAGACTTAGCCGGCTGAAGGAAGCAGACGAGGCGATGCCTGTCTGCGTGAAACTTTTCGGGCTATCTTAGGTTTCCGCTTGCAAGACAAACAGCAGTTTGATTTTTTTATTTTTTGAGGAAAGGTTTTTAAACCGATGCCTTTCCCTCTTTTTTATTATTAAAATGATGGCATATGATAGAAGGATAATCCCTAAACCGAGGGAAAAACCGGCAAAAGCAGTAATATCTGCAGTGCCTTTTTTCTTCGCAATATTTATCTTAATAATCCTGCTGATATAGATGGCTGTAATAAACAACATGATAATCGCATTGAACATCATCTTTGTACTTGTAGTGCTGTCAGTTATGAATCTTGTTTCAAAAGAATACCATTATGTTCTTGAAGATACAAGAGACTGCTTTAAGCTTCTAAAAGAATTGATCAGATAATACCACTGTTCAAACACCCTGAGAGATTATTTAAATATGTAAATTTTTCTGCAATCTATGAGAACAGGAACAGTAAATCTTCCTCTGCATACTGGAAAATGCCCAAGATGGTTATTTCCCCGCATGAGAAAACTTTCCGGAGTTATCTCAGAGATCATAGTTGATGAATATGGCAGAGAAGAATTGATAAGAAGGCTCTCAAACCCTTATTTCTTCCAGGCCCTGTCCTGTGTGATCGGATTTGACTGGCATTCTTCAGGAACCACAACAACGACCTGCGGAGCATTGAAAGAATCTATAAATTCTCTTAATCTTGGAATAACTATTGCAGGAGGAAAGGGAGCTGCTTCAAGAAAAACACCCTCAGAGATAGAAAACTCTCCTCTCTCGATCTCCACCCAAAAGCTTGAAAAGCTGAAATACTCTTCAAAGATAACTGCAAAAGTTGACACCTCGCTGATACAAGACTCATATGATCTTTATCATCATGTTTTCATATTCACAGAAAAAGGAAGATATGCAGTCATCCAGCAGGGGATGAACGACCATTATGCCAGAAGATATCATTGGCTCTCAGATAATGTTCTTTCTTACACAGAAGAACCCCATGAAGGCATCTGCTGCGACAAAAAACAGGACAATGTACTTGATATGACCTCTAAAAAAAGCAGGGAAAACAAAAGTATCTGTGTAGATCTTGTCAAAGACAATCCGAAACATCTTGAAAAATATATAAAACCGCCTGCACAGCGAACCCTTGATAGTTTTTCAGCCAGATCCCCTGAATTCACGTTCAATCCGAGGCATGACATCATAGGCATGAAAAAGACAAACATGCAGACACTCCAGAAAGCGTATGAGATACAGCCAGAGAACTATGAACAGCTTCTGTCTGTAAGAGGAGTAGGTCCGAAGACGATAAGAAGCCTGGCTATGATAGCTAACATTGTCCACGGAAAGCCTGCATCATGGAAAGATCCTGTCAAATATTCTTTTGCTCACGGAGGAAAAGACCGCATCCCTTATCCAGTAGACAAAAAACTCATGGACAGCAATACTCATCTGCTTAAAGACGCAGTCAGAAACGCAAAACTCGGAAACAAGGACAGGATCCATGCTCTTAAAAGGCTGGCTAGTTTTTATTGAGAATCCTGCTTATCTTCTCATATCCAAAAGCAGCAACTCCTCCGCCAAAAGCTGTAGCAGCCTGCATCACGCCCATAGCAGTCAAAAATACAGCAGGAACCGCTCCAAAGCTGTAAAGCGCATAAGCAGCAATAAAAAGAAATCCAGACTTGAGAAAGATTCCAATTACTAAAGTGATCCAATAATTCAGCTTTTTCTTGAGCTTGAACTGCCTGAAAGCAAACACAAGCAGATAGTTTCCCAGCCAGATAAATGGTATCATATATAATAAGAAAGGCGTATACGGCCCAAATAATAATCCTCTTGACAAAGCACCCAATGAGGGCATCAAGACTACTGGAAGAATCTTATAATCTCTTAATTTTAACGAAGAGCTTATCAAAAAGCTGTTCACCAGGATCCCTACAACTATCTGAGGATGCCCCATAAAAAAAGGTATGAAAAATCCTGCAGCAGAAAAAACAAACAGCTCAATATACTTGTATGCGCTGCTAAACTGGTATTCAGTTACATCAAAAGATCTTTTTACATTCTCAAAATCATACATGATACATGGGTACCTCTTAGGTTTTAAATAATTTTCCATTTGGTCTTATCATGTTTTTGATAAAAACAATCCATTGCTCAAACTTAAAACATTCAAATACTATTTCTGGATCATGCTTTGGTATGCATTCCTGAGATCCTACCTTTAAATCAGAATTTCTAATCTATAGCACTCAATTCTTTAATATTTCTAAATAGAATATAATGATTCAATCATACCTCGAAGTCAGACCTTTATCAATATCATTGGAATACTGCCTTTCAATCAGAATCTCTAACCCAAAATATTTAATCTTAATATTTCTAAATAGCGAATAATTTTTCAATCCTATCCATGGCACATTATTTATTTTCTTAATCTTAAAATTTTTCAATCCTATCCATGGCACTCACAGCTTCGCTGTTCCTGCACAGCCTCAGTGCGATTTAAGCCGAGTTCTGGCTTTGTTTTCAATCGACTGCTCTCTCAGTCAAGCTAATTGAGCATTCAGCTAAATTCAACTTAGCACCCAACCAAAATCAATCTAGAACTCAAATAAAATCAACTTAGCACCCACCGCCTTTGCTTCAGCGCTATAGTGTGTGCGAACATAGTGAGCACACTTACAGATAAAGATTTTTAAATCACCATATCAAAACAAATTAGCTAACTTACAGATAAAGATTGAAAAGATAAATAAATTTAGAAATATAAAGTATCAATAAAATAAAATCTCCAATCATTACCTCAAAAACACTTCTTTAACTATAAATATAAGATACACCCCTATAAGAACCAGCCCATTCTTCCATGTTAGCACCCCTTTGCTGGTAAAATAAAATATCAGGCCTATAGAAAGAAGAAGTGCAAATTCTGCAAAGATTATTGTCCATGGGTCTATTATTATTGGATTAAGCAGAGCAAGTATGCCCAAAAACAGAAGAGATTTTATGACGATGCTTCCAAGAGAATTTCCGATCCCTATGGATTTCTCTCCCTTCATCAGGCTCCTTATGCTGACAGTAAGGTCTGGCATAGATGTTCCCAGGCCGATTATTACCAATGATACAAGATAGGAGGGTATTTCAAGTATGGATGAAACCCTTATAGAGCTGTACACAAGATATCTTCCGCTCAATAATATGACTGCCAGGGCAAGGACAAATATTATTCCGTCAAGGTATATATTCCTGAGATTCACTTCTTTTTTTATTCCTCCCATCTCTCCTTCTTTTCTCCATATCATGAATATATAAGCAAAATAGATGGAGATCAACACAGCTGCATCTATCCTTCCCAGCATCCCGTCTATTATAAGCAGGAAGGGAAGAAGCACTATAAAAAAAGTCATCACTTCTGTCCTCTCAAGAACATGAGGATCAAGATCCAGTTTTTTTGCAAATAACGCAGATGCGCCTATAACCAGAGCGATACCACATATATTTGATCCCATGATCGTTCCAAAAACGACCCCTGAATCTCCTTCCAGGCTTCCCATGAGCGAGGATATCAATTCAGGCATAGAAGCTCCTATTGATATCACTATCAACCCTATGAGATATCCGGATAATCCAAGCTTTCTTGCATAGTTGACTATGCCGTCAAGTGCTTTGTCAGCAGCAAGGATAAGAAGCACAAGACTCGCTATGATTACCAGTATATGGAAAAGCAGAGGATACTGTAGTGCAAACTGCTCCAGAATCTTAATCACCCCTCTTTTTCTCTTGCATCTCAGCTATCTCTTTCTTCTCTTCTTTGCTTCTTTTTCGCTCAGGCCGTTTTCAGAAGTATCCAGATAATCCAAAACCTCTTCTGGTTTTTCTGCATATGCTTTCATCGCACACCTCTTTTTTTGTGATAGGCAAATCTTACCATTAATATACCTTTCTATTTCAGCTCTTTCAGCTCATGGCTTACATCCTCAAGCTGCATCTCAAGTATTTTCTCATTGTTCTGCCTTTTCCTTTTTATCTCTTCTATAGCCTTTTTGTTTTTCCTGAAAAACTTATCACAGTATCCTTTTACAAATTTCCTGGGCCAACCCGAACCTATAAGCTCTTTCTTTATCTGGCCTTTCTTTTTTCCCATATGTACAGCTTCATTCAGATAAGCGCTCAATGCCTGGTTATATCTTTTCTGCTTCTTCTTGTGCTCTTTCTTCTTCTTTGCATTTTTCTTCTTCTGTTCTTCTCTCTTCCTTCTTCTCTCTTCCCTTGCTTTCTTCCTTCTTCTTTTTGAAAAATATGAGCCTATCCTCTTAAACAGCCCGCCTTTTTTCTTTTTTTCTTCTCTCTCTTTCTTCTCTCTTTCCTTTTTTTCCTTAAGTTCCTGCTTGATCTCCTTAAGTATCTTTTTTTTAAGTTTTTTATCTTCTTTTTTTGTCATTATGACCCACCTCTTTTTTTATGATTATGATACCAGTGGGGCACCGCAACACGCCATGCTGCGGCTTCACACCCCTCACTGGTTTGCCATGGCCTCGATTTCCGCCAAAAATATGATATGTTTTCACTTCATTATATTTCTCAGCACCTCTTTCTGCTTTGGATCTATCCTGATCAGCTTTTTCTTTGCCAGCCTTTCTGAAAATACGATGATGAATGCAAAATCATCATGAAGCGAGAATTTCATCCTGGGCTTGCCCGGCCCCAATGTCCTGGCTCTTTCTTTTTTAACAAGCCCTGCTGCCTGAAGAAGCCTTAGCTGCTGGCTTATGTTTGCTATAGTGGTATTAAGAGTTTTAGCAAGCTCTGTAGGAGACATAGCTTTCTCAGATAGTTTTTCAAGGATATCCCATTTGCTGCCTGTCAGGATCGTTTCTATGTCCATCTGCATTCCAGAAAGGGATAATTAGTATTTAAATATTTCGTTTATTTAATTATTTTAACTGATAAATTATTTAAATTACTTAAATAATTAGTTAATTAGTAGATAGTTCGATACTTTCAAAAATTTGCCAGCTATAATGCGAGAATAGGACTAGCAATGATCATCAGCAAATTTTTGGTTATTTTGATCAATCTCCTGGAGTATATTACCAAAAAACAATTGACCATTTAAGGATTAAGATAAAAATTTATATATCTGAAGCAGGCTAGGGGGAATTACACAGTGATAACATGAAAAAGACCTGCCAAAAGATAGCGATAGGTGCAGTGACTTTAACAGCATTTGCATCTGCAGCAGTATTCTTTGGAATACGCACAGAAAAACCTAACACGATAACCTCTAATCTTATCAATGCTCCGTCAGAGGCCAATACCAGTTTGGTTTTCTGGGGTCTGATCCTTATGATGGCAATAGCTTTTATCTTATGTTTTATCTCAAACATCCAAAAACATTAAATTTATATATCTGGTTTGACAAATATGTATTATGGTTCTTGATTTGCTCATCAATCCAGAAAAGATAACAGGCAGGCCGTGGGAGATGCTTCTCATAGGAGCTATATACTCTTTTGTAGCTGCATTTCTTGCATTGTGGATATTCAAGAACTATGTTAGCCTTGTGATGATAACATTGACAGTTGTAGCTTCAGTCCCTTTTGTCCGGAGCATAATCCAGCAGGAAGAGAAAAGGGATATTTCATCAAAAAACAGCAACAGCATATTCGGCCTTTTCAGACAGCACAGCGGTGCGATAAAAGCATTGATGTATCTTTTTCTTGGATTTACATTATCATTTACTCTCCTTTATATGTTTATGCCGAGTGAGATAACAGAAAGGATGTTCTCTGTCCAGTTGGAAACTATAATAACTGTCCAGTCTCCTGATCCCACAGGGAACTTTATCTCGACCACCGGCAGTTATACAGAGGTAACCGGAGATTACATATCTTCTTTTGATATATTCAAGAGGATATTCATGAATAATACCAAGATACTGCTTTTCTGCGCAGCATTCTCTTTCTTTTTCGGAGCAGGGGCCATATTTATCCTTACATGGAATGCATCTGTGATGGCTACAGCTATCGGTGCATTCATAAGGAACAATCTTTTTTATGCAGAAAGCATGTTTGATTATTTTCAGGTCACAACTGTGGGCCTCCTTCAATACACTATCCACGGCATACCAGAAATAGCAGCATATTTTATAGCTGCTCTTGCCTCAGGTATGGTCTCTTTCTCATTGATGGGCCAGGAATTCATGAGTCCAGGATTCAAGAAAGTAGCTAAAGATGCAGGCCTGCTATTCCTCATAGCCGCAGTGATACTTTTTGCAGCTGCTTTGATAGAGGTATATATAACTCCAATAATCTTATAATCTGTTTAAACAGAATTCTTTATATGCTGAACTCCTCTTCCAAACTTCAGCCGGATATCGATATTTTCTGATAATACTTTTACAGATAAAACACTTTCATCTTCGCATTTATAATCTTTATAAGATATATGATTCCCTGCCATAACCGGTTCAATGCGCTCATCCCCGCATCTTAACTCTAAAAATTGAAGATCTCCTTCTACAGTATCTGCCCTAAGATCGCCTTTTCCGTCTGTAAGGAATTTTACCTCAAGAACACTTCCCACAGGCACATTGTTCCTTGGATTGATGATCCCTATTCCTGATACATATCCAAAATATCCTGTGGGATCATTTCCAGGCTCAAACAGCATGAAACTGCTTGCAAAAAACACTGCAAAACTAAGGGTTATTACAAGAATCTTAGTAAATCCCATGTGCAAACTCCGTCATTTCCTTATATCCTCTTTTGCCTGAAGCCTGTTAACCTCGTGTTTTGGAAAATCTCTTCTGAAGATATTCCTGAATCTCTTCCTGAATCGGGGATCTTTATAATCTTCCCCCAACAGGCAAGAGCCGAGATGCCTGTATTCATAAGCTATATCTCTCTTAGGAGAATGCTCTGCTATGTGCCTTGTCTCTGATAATGCTTCAAGCATCTTAACATCATCCGGGAGTACAGCAAGCACAGGAACCTCAGCAGCCTCTTCTATATCGTCAAGTGTAAGCTCAAATCTTCTTTTCTTTACCTTATTCATCACAAGACCTGCTATATGTGTCTTTTTTTGTTTTGCCAGCTTCACTGCTCTTAGAGTGGTGCTCAATGTAGGATAATCTGGCGTTGTTACCACAAGAAGCTTGTCAGAAGCCACCATTGTTGAAAGTATCTCATCATTCAGGGCAGGAGAGGAATCCAGCAGGATGATATCATAATCATTCTTTATCTTTTTCAGCTTTTCCCTGAGCAGATTTGGGTTTATTTTCTTGTTTATAAGGCTTCCAGGCAGAACATGCAGGTTTTCATCATGTTCATATATTGCATCTTTTATATCAGCTCTTTTCAGAAGAACATGGTGCATAGTCAATTTAGGGTCTACTATCCCGAGATGCAGTCCAAGATTTGGAGCTGAATAGTTTGCATCTGCAACAAGTACTTTCTTGCCGAATTCGTGGGCGATGACTGCTCCTAGATTTAGTGTAGTGGTAGTCTTGCCTACTCCTCCTTTTATCGATATGATCCCTATAACATCTCCCATCTTAAAAGTCACCTCTTGTTTTTAGCATCTTATCTGGTTTTCCTGGAGCTATTCTCCAACATCTTCCCCTTTCAGGGTATATGTTATCTTGTTAAGCATCAGTTTTGTTCCAGGCTCTATATTGAATATCATCTCGTAGGAATTTGTCTTTGACAGCTGCATCTCCATAAAACAGGTATCAAAACACTTGTTCTTGAAATGCCCTTCAAAAAATTCTTCATCTTCTGCTAAAGACAGGCCGCCATCCCATTCAAATGTACCCAGTTGATTGAGCAGTATAAGTTTCTGCTCCTGGTCTGATTCCTGTACATCTCTATCATCGATCTCAGCATCCTGCCCTGGAGCTACAGCCATACCAGTAACAGAACTAAGGCCCTTTGATTTTTTCTTCACATTATCATATACAAGCACTCTCTGCCCCTGGTTGTTGTCTATATAAATTTCAACACTTCCTTGCCCTATAACCTCTCCTGTAAGCCTTATAGAATTTATATACATAGGTTCATCTGTATTTGTGTTAAGCAGAAAGCTCTGGCTTTTTTCTATCTCCATGTTCAGCACCTGGCTCCTGAAGTCTGCAGTTACATGCCCGGTTATCCCTGGATTATTAAAGAACAGAAGCACAGACACCATAAGAAAAGAGATAGCTGCAAACAACTGTATCTTTCTGAAAGTATTGTTTTCTTTTTTTGCACCTTTTTTTCCTGTTTTGCCTGCAGTTTGATCCATCTTTTTCACCTTTCCATCTTAATGTTAATCTTTATCCATTTAAATATCTTTACAATTTATATGCTGCTTTAATATCCTTTAGTATATTTCTCTTTTTCTTTTTCTTTAGATATCTCTTTATCCTCTTTCTTTCATAAAACCAAAGCAAAGAAGATGTTATTATAATCACAAATGCTATGATAACCCCTATTGTCGCTATAAGGTTTATATCCCCTGAATCTTTCACATCCATTGCACTTTCTTCAAAAAATCTGCCTATAACCCCTTCTTTTAGGAAAGATAAGGCAAAGAGTATGAATATTATAGCCATCAGCACCACATTAAGGCTGGATATCATATTTTTTATCTTCTTGGACATATGTGTCTTTTTTATGGATACCAGCACTATAAAGCCTATTATGAGCAGGATGGTCGGGACAAGATAATATGGATTTGGAGCTCTGTAAGGCTTGACAGCTATAGCATCTCCTGTAATCCCTGTAACTCCTGAGCCGATGATCCTCATGGTTATCTCTGCTTCTTCTTCTGCACTATTAAGCTTTATCCTTATATCCGGCTTGCCGTCATCATCTATATCAATATTCTCAGCCCTGTCAACAAACAACTCAACCTCTTTTGGCTCTGATTCTATTATCACTATCACGCTGTTTTCTTTTATCTCCCTGATAGTTATATAATGCTTCTCTCCTTTATATTCAAAAGATACTTTGTCATCAAGAGCAGCCCTGAAATTATATTCCCTGAACTGATTCTTTGTTATCTTCTCGATATCCCTTACACCTTCTTCTTCGCATTCTCTTGACAATTCAGGCTGATCCTCAAAAGTTCCGCAGACATTGATGTCAGTGCATGTTCTTGTCTGCACCTCATTTACGCATTCTCCCCAGTCAGAACAGCTCCACCATTCTTCACATTGAGGGTCATTTTTAGGATCAAGCGTTATAGTTTCCCGGACACTTGAACTGCTTCCACCACCGCCTCCGCCGCCAGAGCTTCCTCCGCCGCCATTATTAGCTGCATTAGAGACGCTGAACTGAAGATGATAACTTTCATTCATCCTGTTTGCAGGAGATTCATCATCCTCACAGATGAAGTAATAATTATAAGTCTGACCATTTGAAAGTCCTGAGACAGTAAGATTATGCTCTGTTGAATTTGTATTGTTTATGTTAATCTGTGTCATGTTCTCCCATGTCTGGTTGGAAGTGTTGTATCTGCATATCGCTATCTCATCAGTTGTCAATACAATCGTTGTGGAGCTTGTCCCTGCTGAAAGACTTGCTCCATCTGATGGAGAAGTTGACTGTATGTTTGGAGCATAGATATCAGGCCCTTCAGATGTTGAAGCACTGTCAGTTACATTTGTATGATTAACATTTCCGCTTGAATCTTTTGTATTTATCCTTAGGGTATAGGAAGTGTCAGGGTTTAATCCAGTAGCATTGTAATGATTATTTGAAGTGTTCACAGCATTTACTCCACCAACATAGATGATAGCTTCATGGAAATCCTCAGATGGATTTGTCCAATTCCAATATATCCATGTTGTATTTACTTTCTGTTCTGCAAGCCCTTCAACAGAAGCAGGAGGAGTGATGTCCGGCTCTATAACAGCTACATCATAGGTTCTTATCCCTGTTGAATATCTGTTTCCGCTTGATTCTCTTACATGAGCAGAGCAGGTATATGTCCCGTTTTCAAGGTCTTCAGGCCTATAGTGCAGTATCCATGTTGAATCAACATACTTATACATGTTAGTATAATAATGCTTCATTATCCTGTCATGGGATATTGTGCTGTTGAAGATAAGCAGTTCATCCAGTGAACCGTTTAAGAACTCTCCAAATGAAGGCCTCAAGACTCCAACTCTTAGGCTATGGGGGCTAGTTATAGATACGCCTGATTCTGCAGATATATCTGTAGAACCTATATTTTCTCCGTTCTTGTAGAAAGTTATGTTTCCATCCCTGTCAGCAACTACGACTACATGAGTCCATCCATCTGACTGAGTTATATTTTCTTCACTCACAGCATTGATTGCATAACTCTGCGCTTTGAATACAAGTTTTCCATCTTCATCTATATAGAATGCATATCCGCTGCTGCTGTCTATAGTGTCAATCTCATCTGTCTTAGCGATTATTCCATTGTCTCCTGAACTGTTGAGTCTTATCCATGTCTCAAGAGTAAAATCTGCTGTTCCCAGATCTAATGTAGGATCATCAGGGATGCTCATATAATCATCTATCCCGTCAAACTGATAGGCATTGCCATATACTCCATCTATAAGCTCAGGATTTCCAAGTATGGTTGCATTGTTCTTGTAGAATGCGATATCCACAGCATATGTTGAATTTTCTCCAATCCCTGATTCATTGTCAAGATTTAAGGCCAGTAGTCCGCTTTCACCATAATATGTATAGTTTGTTCCGTTCCAATTGAAGATTATCTGATCTGCATTATCTGCGTTGGATATACTGATGTTTATATCTGTGTATGATGTATTTATGTTTGAACCGTTTTCAGGGGTCGGATCGACAAACTCTATCAGCAGCGTTGATATGTTTATAGGATGGGAAAATACCATCTCAGCAGGAACATCATATCCATAGTCAGCATAAGGCACGTTCTTTCCATCTCCGTCATTATAGCTTCCAAGTGATATCGTAGAGCCATGGCTTATCTGCCTGTCAATGATAAGCTCTATCTGATCATTCCCTGTTATGGTTGAGCTTTCTATGTTTGAATCTGTAAGCACATCTTCTCCATCCACTATCCTCCAGCCTTCTAATCCTGATCCTGCCAAAAATGGCTGTGTGGTGTTAAATGTCAATGTAATCTTGTTTGTTCCGCTTTCATATGAAGCATTTATCAGTTGAGGAGCCCTTCCATAGATCTGATTATAGAAATGATAGTCAAGTGCAGCCCACCATCTTTCTGCCTTTTTCCTCAACTCAGCATCTGTCTTGAAATGAAGGTTGTCAGGCAAAGGCCCGATATCATAGGTTATAGCTCCATAAAGTACATTAGGGTCTTCATCCCAAAGATCCTGCTGTGCTTTCCTTATATTATCATTAGTTGTCCTGTTTCCTGAAGGCTGAAAATGCACCTGTCCTGCAACAACACCCTCTGAATCAACATCTGACATGAAATCAGAAGCCATCTGGGCAAAATTTGTATAATAGCATGTATAGTCTCCATTGCATCCTGTGCCTGTAGTTGATGAATCTCTTTCACCCTGGAAGAACAGCAGAGCTTTTATCCTTTTCCTTCCGTTTGTAGCTTCACCTATCTGATCTACAAGACTGTCATAATATCCGCCGCCTTTCTGCCACTGTGTTATAGCAGATCCTCCGCCCGCAGCAGCAACATAAGCCATCGGAACATTGCCTTCCTGTATTATTAGGTCAGCAAGATGCGGCCATGAAGAGCCTATGGAAGTTCCTGTGTCAACTGGATCATCTGCTTTCCTCCATGCATCATCTTCCCTGTAGACTGTAGCATTGTACTGGTTTGAAGAGTTTAGATATTGGGTATTGTATCCTCTCATCTCTGCATTAGATTGGCCTGCTATCGCATATATGTCACCTATAGCAATATCTGAAACAGAGTCTGTAACAGAAGCATTATATGCAAACCTCACTTCCAACAGCCCCTGACCTATTGGCTGACCAGTAAGGTTTCCTGAAAAGCTTCCTCCTGAAAGCGAAGGATCGATAACACTCCAGTTCCCCTGATTAAATCTTGCTTCTATAGTGCTTGGATTTCCTGTATATGTCCCGTATATTTCGATATTTCCCTGGGTCTCAGATTCTCTCTGGAAGAGCACATATTGTATAGGATATGTTAAGGTTATTGTTCCATGGGTGCTTGGCTCTTCTGTGCTTGAATATGATGCTGTTACATTGTACAGCTTTGGCTGATAGCTTGAGTTTTCTGTGCTTAATTCAGCTTTATACTGGAAATATGTATTGTTCTCAAGATTCAATTCTTGCAGACTATTGTCATCTATATCTGTCCATGATTCTCCAGAGCATGCTGCATCATCGCATACTCTTGCAGAGAAGTTTATGCTTGTATAGCCTCTTTCATATATCTCCTGTGCTTCAGCCTGAGAAAGGCTTTTGTTCCAGATGCTTACTTCATCAACATAACCTACAAGGTCCTGGTTGTTTAAAGCAGTATTCTTTCCTACCAGTATAGAAGAGTTTTTGTCATAAAGGCTTGTAAATCCTGTATCTGCCCCTGAATCATCTATCTTAATTCCGTCAAGATAGATGCCTATGCTTTCATCTCCGCTGCTTCCGTTCCATGCTGCTGTCAAAAGATGCCATTCTCCGTCAAAAAGGTCTGAAGAAGAAGCATCTCTCCTCAAGCTTCCTCCTTCTCCATAAAGGAAAAACCTTATCATGCCGTTGTTGCTCTTGTCTGCAGCTATATACCACTCTTCCTCAAGATTTGCATATTTGCTTGCAATATCTATCATTATGCTTGATGTTCCTGTATCTTTTATCCATGCTGAAAAAGAGAATCCGTCAGGATTATAAAGTTCCTGGCTGTCGTTTATCTCTAGATTATCATCTGTCCCAAAACCAAGCCCATGGCTTATCTTTCCTTCTGCTGAATAAGAAGCACCGTTGTTTAAAGCATGATTTTCATTTCCAGAGCTGTCCTGCAATGTCCCTGAACTCTCATCAAGATGAAGCAGCATAAGCAGATCTGCTGTATCGCTTTCTAAAGCTCCAGCATTGCTGACCCAGGAGATATTGTCCCAGCTTGCATTTGTATCTCCTGTGAATATCTGAGAGGTAAATGTTCCTGAAGCTGAATCATTAAGCTGCAGAGCATCACTGCTGTCATTGAAATATATCTGGCTTAGGTTGCCCTGTAAAAAGCTGTTTCTTGTCATGCTTTCTCCATCATCTATATATGTTCCTGAATTTCCTTCTGATATTGATTCTGTTCCATAAAATATTGTTGCATTATAAAAATTTGGAGAATAGCTGGAATTCTCTGTTGTGAATTCTACATTATACTGGAAATACTGGTTGTTTGAAAGTGACAAAGTTTGAGGAGATTCATCTGTTATGTCTGTCCATGATTCTCCAGAACATGAAGAATCATCACAAGTCCTTGCTGTTATATTAAGTTTTACAATTCCTCTCTTGTATAATTCTTTTATCTCAGACAAAGATAGTGTCCTGTTGAAAACAGCAAGTTCATCTATAGTTCCGTCAAACGGTGCAACATTTGTCGCATCTCCTCTCTGTCCGAGGATTATTTCAGCAGCCTGGATATCGCTTGTTTGGCTTCCGCCGCTGCCTACTAATTCTCCATTCTCATAAAGATAAACAGTTGTTCCGTCCCTTACTGCAGCAACATGATCCCATTCTCCTGCTGCAGCATTTCCTCCATCTATGTTAGCTCCTGCGTTTGCTCTCCACTGGGCATCATTCAACCCTATGACCAGCCTTCCGCTATCATACTTGTCATAAACCCATTGATAATCTCCGATAGAATCAGGCTTTGCCCAGAATGATACAGCAAAGTCGCCTGTTCCAAAAGCAAGGCTTGAATCTGAAGCAATGCTTACATGATCATCTGTCCCGTCAAAATCTAATGCATTTCCTATCTTTCCTTCTGCACCATAAGAAGCCCCATTATTTGTTCCGTCATTTCCTTCTCCGCTTGTATCTGAGATTGTTCCTGAAGAGTCATCCACATGCATAAGCAGAACATTTCCAGTCATATCTATTCCATCTGATTCTCTGTTGTCAGGAAGAGCTCCATAATCTTCATGCCATGAAATATTATTCCATTGTGTTGAACTTCCTGCATCAAATATTTGTGAGGTGAAATTTCCAGATGTTGAGAAATTTAACTTTAATGCGTCAAGGGTATCATTGA
>CAYXHN010000006.1:16576-19199 GCA_964464955.1 uncultured Methanosarcinales archaeon | reverse complement strand
TGATAGAAGTATTTTCAAAAAAGAACATATCCTCTCCGGATATAATCAAAAGGATAATCTCAAAAGGAAAGCCATTAGTTATAGCAACAGATGTCTCTCCTGCCCCTTCAAATGTTGAAAAGCTTGCAGCAAAACTCGGAGCAAAACTCATAGAGCCTGACAAAGATTTAAGTGTAAAAGAAAAAGAATCTTTAACCAAGCTACACAGCCCGAAAAATGACCATGAAAGGGACTCATTAGCAGCAGCATTGTATTCATACAGGATACTTATCCCTCTGATAGCCAAGACTATAAAAGTCCTGGAGAAAAAGGAAAAACTAGGCCTTAAAGAAGAGATACTCGACATTGTTATAGGTTCAGACATACCTATAAAGACAGCGATACAGTTAGCAGAATCTCCCAATGAGCCTGAAACAAAGATAATCAAAAGGTCATACAAAGAAAAACAGCCCTCAGGAAAGGATTTCCTTGAACTCTATAAAAAACTGAAGACACTGAAAAAAGATAATGCGCTTCTCAAACAGCAGAACAACAATCTTAAGCAGGAAAATAAAAGATTGTCTAAAAGATTAGACATCCTTGAAAAGAAGCACTATGACATCCCTTCCAGGGAATCAACAAGATTCAAAGACAAGACAATATCCAGCTTAAATTCAAAACTGGAAAGATCAGAGCAGCAGGCCCAAAATCTTTTCCAGGAGATAAGCTCTCTGAACAGGTTTATATCAAATATAGATGACAACATCATACTTAAAAAATTAGCAAATCTTGGGATAGCCGAGTTTGATAAAAAGAAGAAAAAGCTTAACATAAAAGAATCAGACATCCTCCTGATAGATGATCTGGATTCATTCTCTGGGAAGGTCATAGGCCAGATAAAAGAAGATATAACCACTGTAGTCTACAAGAAAGCAAGCAAGGCAGTGCTGAAAAAACTTCCTTTCATAAGTATAGATGCAAAAAACTTAAACCTTACCGAAACAAAGAACTATGCTCTTGCATCAAGAAAAGGTCTGGAAAAAGAGATGTCAAAGCTTAATATACTTTCAGAGATGGTAGAAGAATACAGGGATCAAAGATCTATCTGAGCTCTTTAAACTCTATCATAACTTTCTTCCCTGAGTCAACAAACACGCCCTGTATCTTGTTCCCTATGTTTTTTATCTTAACGTCTTTCCCTTTATACTTTATAGTCTGCCCTGCCTTATAGTCATGCAGTCTGAAAAGCACATTTACCCTATAGACCTTTTTCATGGTCTGTTTGTCAAGAGTAAAAAGCTTTCTTGATGTTATCATTTCTCCGTCAAAATGATTCTTAAGCTTCTTCCCTAAAGCCCTTAAGAATCTCTGAGAACTTATGTAATAGTCCACTCCGTTCTTTTGCTTGACGACCTTAGCTATCCATTCCCCTCTTTCTTTGACTTCTGATTTCACAAACTTCTTAAGTTTCTTAGTGGGTTTTCTTAACTGCAGTATCCCTTCAAAATAATTCTGGTCATGTCCTTTCTTAGCCATAACATTTATATAAGCCCTGCTATTTATATTACTTTCGTACAGATGGACAATAAAAAATCAAAATATTATCTGAAGAAGACATGGAAATTTATATGGGACGATGATTCTATATGGAGCTGGCTGGTGAATGTAGTTCTTGCTTTCATAATAATAAAATTTGTAGTTTATCCTGTTCTTGGATTTTTATTAGGGACATCATTCCCGATAGTTGCTGTGGTTTCAGAAAGCATGGAACATAAGACAACACCTTTCTGTGCAGATTACAGCGGAAACACATGCTTAAATTACGACTACAAGCTCTGCGGAAAAGCTTTTGAAGAAAAGCAGAAGATCGATTTTGATGATTATTGGAACCTTTGCGGATCATGGTATGAGGAAAATACAGATATAAAAAAAGAGGAGTTCGAGAACTATAGATTCAGCAATGGATTCAACAAAGGAGACATAATGATCCTTTACGGAAAAGACCATGATGATGTTAAAAAAGGAGACACCATAGTTTTTCAAAGCACACGCCCTGAGCCGATAATCCATAGGGTGATCAAAACATGGAAACAAGAAGACAGATACTATTTCCAGACAAAAGGGGACCACAATTCAAACACACATTCATTTGAGTCAGCCATCCCTGAAGATGCATATCTTGGAAACGCTGTATTAAGGATACCCTATCTTGGATACATCAAGATATGGTTTGTGAGTTTTCTTGACATCATAGGAATAATATAATCTAATATAATAAGGTGATAATATATGCAGTTTTGCCCAAAATGCGGAGGCATGATGATGCCTCAAAAAAAGAATAACAAGACAATAGTAGCCTGCCCGAAATGCGGCTACGAATCAAAAGATCCAAAAGAGACCAAGGTTACTGAGAAAAAAGAGGATAAGGAGCCTGAGCTGGAGATTGTTGAAGAGGGAAAAGAAGAAGCTTACCCTCTTATAGATGTTGAATGCCCTGAATGCGGCCATAAAAAAGCGTATTTCTGGACAGTACAGACAAGAGCATCAGACGAGCCAGAGACAAAATTCTTCAAATGTGAAAAATGTAAGCACACATGGAGAGATTACTCATGAGCTTCATCAGTGCTATCGAGCAAAGCGAAGA
>CAYXHN010000006.1:0-16476 GCA_964464955.1 uncultured Methanosarcinales archaeon | reverse complement strand
CAACAGGTACCTCTAGGGTGTTAACCCTGAGTTGTAATCACACATGGAGAGATTACTCATGAGCTTCATCAGTGCTATCGAGCAAAGCGAAGATAGTACAACAGGTACCTCTAGGGTGTTAACCCTGAGTTGTAATCACACATGGAGAGATTATTCTTAGATATGGATGTCTCTAAATATATCCAAAAAGATCATCTAAAGGTGATGGTCAGGTCATCTGCCCCAAAAAACGAGATAATAGGCTTCAACAAAGAAAAACAGGCATTAAAAGTAAATATCAAAGCACCTCCTGAAAACAACAAGGCAAACAAAGAGGTCATCAACTTCTTCAGGAAGCTTCTTAAGAAAAAAGTTGCAATAGCAAAAGGTTTAAAAACAAAGGAAAAGATACTAAAGATAGGATGAACCTAGATACAATTGCCCAGTTCGGGCTTGCGATATTCGGCATAACAGCAATAACTCTGGTTGCAAGAAAAAATAAATGGGGCTTTGTTGTCGGATTGATATCACAGCCTTTCTTTTTCATAACATCGATAATCAACAAGCAGTGGGGCCTTTTCATACTTTCTACCATCTACACCTTCAGCTGGATTTACGGCATCTATAACTGGTTCTATAAAGAAAATAAACAAACATTATCCTGAAATGATTATTCTATAACCCTTACGCTCTAATAAATATTATCCATGCTCTAAATATTTAAATATAGCATTCAGATAATAAACTTAAACAGTGGGGTGTTTTGAGATGGAAGGATATAACCTACCAGACGCATATAGGCCAGATAAGGAGCTTACAGATTTAGTAAATGAAAAGATAAATAAAGGAAAAATTCATGTTTTATGTGAGGGCGGAAAAGGAAATATTCCAATACTATCAGCTTCAGGCAAAGGCCTGGCTGAAGCATGGGAAAATTCACTGATTGCATTATGGACAAAAGGATTTCTTTTAAAAACAGATTATGACAGTGATGAAAAACCGCCAAGCCAAGACTGTACAATGCACATGATTGTAGAAGAACCACTATCAGAACCCATGATTCACAGGGCATTTCCAGGTGGTCTTGAAGATTTAGAAGAATACAGGCAGGAAGTTTTGGACGGCATTAAAGACCACTGGATCAGAGATCCTGAAGATCCTGACGATGAAAGATGGGAATATACATATCATGAAAGGATGTTTAATTATAAAGTTCCTGGTCTGGAAAAAGCAATAGACCAGTTTGAAACTATGGCAAACAATCTTGCAAAAAGTCCGATTACAAGAAGAGCTCAGATGATTTCATGGAAAGTCTGGGACGATTCTGAAATTTCAGACCCTGCTTGTTTTCAATCATATTGGGGAAGATGCAGAAGACACAACAAAGAAGACCAGGGAAGTGAATTTTCAGTTTACAGGGAAGATGCCGGAGAACTTTATCTTAACTTGAATATGAGATTTAGAAGCAGAGACGCTTATGATGCTGCATTTATGAATGACTATGCATTTATACTTCTGGCAGATAAGCTTGCAAAAAGAATTTCTGAGATTAAAGGCGAAGAAGTTAAGCTTGGAAGATTTGAAGATAGCTCAGATTCTTATCATATCTACGGAAGAAGGTTCGATGATTTTAACGATAGATTCTTAAGTCAGATCTTTGCAAGACCTTTTGAAGGTGAAGAATCCAGAACATGGAACAGCACCGAAGAAGCAGTTCAGGCAAGTTTTGATTATGCAAAACCTATCATCGAAGCAAAAGTCAGGCAGGTTGACGAAAGAAGAGCAGAAGGAGATAAATGAAAGGAAAATTCATAGTTTTTGAAGGAATAGACGGATGTGGAAAAGGGACTCAGATGAAGAAAGCAGTTTCTTATACATTTGACAGGAATAAGGACTATGATCTCTATATGACCCGGGAACCCACAAGAGACTTCAAAGAGATAAGAGAAAAGATGGTTGCAGATACAGAGGCAAAAAAAGATGTAGAATGGTATACTCGGATGTTCATAAAAGATCGCAGGAACCATGTAGACAAGTACATCCTTCCTGCATTAAGAAATGGAACCCATGTCTTCTCTGATAGATATAAGCACTCTACTATGGCTTACCAGCATACTCAGGGAGCAGACATAAGCTATCTTAGGAACATACATTACCCTATGCCTGTTCCAGATATAACCTTTATTTTTGACTGCCCTGCTGAGATTGCATTTGAAAGAAGAAAAGCCGAAGGTGCCACAGAAGTATTTGACAAAGATCTGGGTTTTCAGGAAGAATTGAGACATAATTATCTTAAACTTAAAAAGGAACTCCAAAAAGAGAACATAGTTGTTATAGATTCTAATGATAAAGTAAAAAGAATATTTGAAGATGTAAGATCTGAATTAGACAAGATCCTTTAATCTTCTTCCTCTTCTTCAGCAGCAAAAAACTGACCTAATTTTTTGCACCCTTTACCTGCATTATAACTTACTAATGGTTTCTGCATATTATCTACCCCTTTTTTTTGTTAAATAGCAGAAGGGGATTTTACTCCCCTACTGCTAATCTATCACTATCTATCACCCTTTTGAAAATGATTCAATGAGTGCCTGTACTTCCAAAACCGCCCTCTCCTCTTTCAGTCTCATCTAATGATGAAACTTCCTCCAGTTCAGCCTGTTCTATCTTGTTTATGACCATTTGGGCAATCTTGGAATTCTTTTCGACCTTAAACTCTTCCTGACCATGATTTATTGCTATAACTCCGACAACACCGCGATAACCTGAGTCAATCGTCCCTGGAGTATTTACTACGCTTATCCCGTGCTTTACAGCCAGCCCGGACTTGGGCCTAACCTGGGCTTCATAACCTAAAGGCACAGCAATCTTCACGCCTGTGCTTATCAGCTTCCTCTCTCCAGGCTTTAAAACATGATTCTCAGAAGAATAAAGATCAAGACCTGCATCCCCCTGAGTTGCATAGGATGGCAACTTCACATTTGGGTCTGCTCGACTTATCTGTATTTTCATAGTTATAGTAAAACACAATTCATATATAAATAATATTACTCCTTAACCTATGTATTATAACTTATATACTACAGACAGATACCACTACTTAATTAATTTTCAATTTTCTACTCTATGATTAAATTTCTATATTGAAAATAAAGCACAGCTTTTTTCAAGAACCTAAAAGTTATTGAAAAGAATTATAAGATAGTTTTTTGAAATCTCATCAAGAATAATCGTAGATCATAGGTTTTAATAAAACTTTTCAATCCCATATATGGCACTCACAGCTTCGCTGTTAGTACACAGCCTCACTTCGCAGCTAAGCTGAATCATCTCATTGTTTTTAACCTGCTGCCTCCCAGCCAAGTAACTTAACGCTCAGCTAGATTCAACTTAGAACCCATCTGCTCTGCTTCCGCGCTATAGTGCGAACCAAATGTCCAATCTGGTTCGCTTATCAATTAAGATTGAATTATTTAATCCAGATGATTCTCACAACTTAAATTTTCCGATTATTTAGCTTTCCAGTCCATCAAAGAAGCAAGGTTCTCTTCTTTAACATCCCCTTCAGCAGCATCTATTTTGACATTCAGAGTATTAAACCTCTGAGTGACAAATGTCATATTCCATACTTGCCCGATATCAAGATGCTGTATTATCCCAAATATCTTTGTAGGATTGTCCTGCTTATATTTTTCTTCCTGCAGATCCTTGGCAATCTTCACAGCAGTAACAAAGTCTATCTTTATCTTTTCAGGCTCAAGCTTCTCAACCTTTGTCTCTTCTTTCTTGAAAACATCTTCCTCAGGCTCTTCTTTTATAGCTTTTTTAGAAACATCAAAACTGGTAACCTTATCATCAGAAGGATCATAATAGCCTATCTTCCAGCTTGTGTCTCCCACCATATGAAATCCAAAGCTAATATAGCATTTTTCATTGTTTTTTTTCCATCCTTCGAATTCACTGCTTTTCTTAAGCAGCCTTAAAGCTTCTTTGAAATTCATATATCCTCCAAAATACTAATCATATAAAAGCATTTTGGAAATGTTTATTGAAAATTTCAGCAGGGATTTTCCATAGGGTTCAATACCCTACCATTACGATGAAATTTTTGTTATACTGAAAAAAGCAGAGCTTTTCAAACCTAAATATCCAAAAAACCCCACTAGTTTTCGATACACTCCTGTGTTCCGAAAACCATGGATGGTTTTCGATAAGTTTATATAATAACAACTCCAAAACCACTTTAAAAACCTAAAAGGAGGTAATATAAAAATGGATGAAAAAGTAGATATAATTGCTAAGGTTCTTGTCATAATAGGAGCCTTAAACTGGGGACTTGTTGCTATAAGCCCTACAGCAGAACTGGTACAGTACCTACAGCTAGGCTGGCTTATCAGAGTAGTATATGCACTGGTAGGAATCGCAGGTCTATTGACTCTTGCTAAGCTTGTAAAGAAAGAATAAGCATTTTTTCTTTTTTTCTTAAGATGAGACTATGGTCATTGCATCCTAAATATCTTGATCCTAAGGGGCTTGTAGCCTTATGGCGCGAAGCATTACTGGCTAAAAATGTTCTTAAGGGCATGACCAAAGGCTATAAAAATCACCCTCAGTTAAACAGGTTTGAATCTTTGCCATTATCTTTCATCAACACATATCTTTCTTCTATCTATAAAGAATCATGTTCCAGAGGTTATTGTTTTGACAAAAGAAAGATTAAAAAGCCATTCACAAAGAAAAAGATTCCAGTAACTGACAAGCAGATTGAATACGAATTCCAGCACCTTAAGAAAAAGCTGAAACTAAGAGACAAAGAAAGATACAACAAACTTCTGAAAGTTAAAGATATCTTCCCGCATCCTTTATTTAAGGTCAGAAAAGGACCTGTAGAAAGTTGGGAAAAGATTTGACAAAAAATATTTTTTAGCAATAAAAGATCATACGCTTCCCAAGGACATTCTAGCTAGCACCAATACAACCACTCCAAATATCAAAAGCGAACCAAACAACACACCAAAAATACCTATCTCATTGATAAAAATCACAAATAACGCGATAAAAGACAACCCCATTATTGCCGACACAATATAATTCGCTTGAAGTTCCATATTAAAAGTAGGTTACCATAGGATATATAATTTTTTCCAGATCTATTCCGTTCTAAACAGGGTTTCTCGGATAAATACCTTTATACTTGATTGCTGCAGATTTTCACAGCAAATCAATGCATAGCCAGAAGAAGCTGGCCTTGCCCTTATGCTTCAGAAGATGGTTTAGTTCAGAGGATCAGGATTCACTGAAAAAACTCTCCAAACCACTAACTTTTTAAAACTCTTTCATAAACTTACCTTATGCCAAAGACACCCAAAGAGCTAAAATTGCTTTTAGAAAAACAGCAGAATGAGTTCATAGGAGAACATTCTGCAGTCAAGATATGTACATGGACAAAGAAATCATTGAAAGATGAAGGTGTGTGCTACAAGGAAAAATTCTACGGCATATCTTCTCATAGATGCTGCCAGTTAAGCCCATCCATGAACTTCTGCCAAAACGCCTGCATTTTTTGCTGGAGACCTATTGAACATACTATAGGCACAGAGATGAAACCTCCCATAGACGATCCTAAGTCTCTTATAGCAAATGCGATAAAAGCTCAAAGAAAACTCTTGAACGGTTTTCCTGGAAATCCCAAGACAAACATGAAAAAGTTTAAGGAAGCTCAAGAGCCAAACCAGTTCGCAATATCTCTAAGCGGGGAACCTGCAATTTATCCCAGGCTGGGAGAACTTATAGCTGAAATAAAAAAAAAAGATGCAACATCTTATGTAGTTACCAACGGGCTTCTACCAGATAAGCTAAAAACACTCGACCCCCTGCCCACAAACCTGTACATCTCTTTAGATGCTCCTGATGAAGAAACTTTCAAAAAAATAGACCAGCCTAAGCTAAAAGATGCATGGCAAAGACTAAACACGTCATTAGAGATCCTAAAAACACTAGACACGACAACAGTTCTAAGGATAACCCTGATAAAAGACATGAATATGTTTTCTGAAGCAGAATATGCTAAACTTATAGAAAAAGCATCCCCCAGATATGTTGAACTCAAAGCATATATGTTTGTAGGGGCATCAAGACATAGGCTGGCCATAGAAAATATGCCGTACCATAAAGAAGTAAAAGAATTCACAGATAAGATTTTAAAACATCTAAAGAACTACACTCTAAAGGACGAAAAAAAAGAGTCAAGAGTCGTTCTTCTCAGCAGAATATGACCTTTTTCCAAAACTAAAAAGCCCCTTAAGCCAGCTTCCTTTATCAAAAGTTATAGAAAGGCCGTCAAGCTTTTCTTTCTCTGGGTCATAATTTATCACAGCGACAGAATTTACATTATTTTCATCAGAATCTTTTTTGGTCTTAAACCTGTATTGTATCTTAAACTTATCTTTCTCTATGCTTTCATCAACACATCTCTTGAAGTTTTCATATTCTTCTTTGTCTTCAAACAGCACAGAATATTCCTTTTCTTTCATATGCTCTACCCTGCTTCCGAACTGGTCTCTGCATCCCCCTGTAAACCATAATATCTGATAATCATTATCAAGCACCATCTTCGAGTCAAGGCTGTCCTCAAGAACATCATTGAAATATTTTTTAGGTATCCTATCTTTCAGAAGTTTTGCTATCATCTCTTCCTTCTGATTGTCTGTTTTCTTAAGTGATCTTAGTTCACTTTTAAGCAGAGAAACAAGGTTGTTCAGATCAGTCTTTCTTTGCACCATTATGTCTGTGCACTTTTTGATGTCATAATCCTCAAAATCATCATTGCTTATAACAGCATATCCTTTTAATGCTTCTCTTAGAGATTCTTCAGCATACCTCACTCCTTCATAAAGTTCTTTGTATCTGCTTAGCTCTGAGATACCTTTTTCGCAATATGCGATCTCATCTTCATTTATCTCAACAATCTCTTCAAGCTCATCTATATTCTCCCTTAGAGACACTATAACTTCTTCTTTTCCTTTATACTTGTTCTCAGCTGCCTTGAAGAGCTCTTTAAGCTGGTCCCTATTCTTTCTATCTTCTTCTATCTTCTTCACAAGTTCAGAATTTATCTGCAGCAGCCTTTCATTCCTTGTTTCAAGGTCAGAATAAGACGGCTTGCTTTTCCATGTTTTTACATCATATAGTAATCTGCTAAAAAATCCCTTTTCTCCTTCCATAACATATAAAACCAGAAATCTAGTTTATATTTCTTTCTAAAATTTGTATAAATGCCTTTTGATATACTGATCAGAAAACATTCTCAGTATTGATATACTCTCTTTGTTTAGAGACATAGGCTTATTTCATGTAAACTTCTTGAGAGAGGGGTTGCAAATAGATTACAATGTGATTAATTTGCCATCAGGTCCAGGATTCACAACAACACAATCCTTTACTTTATCCTTTTTGCCGGAATTCTCATGAAGATGCCCGGATATAGCTAACACTGGCTTGGATTTCCTGATAAACTTTTTTATAGATTTGTTGCCCACATGCTCGTCAAGAACAACATCTATCTTTGTGCCGTATGGAGGGGCATGTGTAACCAGCACCATCTTCTTGCCTTTATATTTTTCAGTCCATCTAGAAGAGATCCTTTCAAACCTTTTGTCCTTTAAGCTGAATCCTCCTCCGCCAAAACCAAGAAAGACAATATCTTCCTTCTTGAAAACCTTCCTGTGGATATCTTTAAGGTTCTTAAACATCCTGCAGCCTTCTTTTATCTCAGAAACAGTCTCATGATTGCCGTGTATCATCAAAACCTTTTTCCCGATCCTGTCAAGCTCGACCATCATCCTTTCAAGGCCTTCCCCA
The DNA here is from genome assembly GCA_964464955.1 of uncultured Methanosarcinales archaeon. Taxonomy (GTDB): domain Archaea; phylum Nanobdellota; class Nanobdellia; order Woesearchaeales; family WJKL01; genus WJJM01. The sequence continues at coordinate 8,637 of CAYXHN010000006.1, read as the reverse complement.
AATAAAGATACATCTCCCGCATTCACAAGGATGTCAGCCTTTTTGGCCTTTTTCACTATTTTTTTCATAGCAGTCTTGTTGGAATGGGTGTCTGCAAAAGCAAGTATTCTCATAATAAAGAAGATTATCTGATATTATTTAAAGTTAGCCTTTAATAATTCGCACATCCTGCATATTTCCTTTCTGCTTGGCTCTCCGCATTCTTTGCAGTACATTATCTTTTTATCTCCCTTCAGTTCCTTCCTCAATAGAGGCAGGAATTCCATAAAATTCCTCACTATGTTTTTCTTAACCTTATCTCCCATCTTCTGAAGAATATTCCTCACCTTTCTCCTGAAAACATCAGCAGAGCATGGACAGGGCTCATACACTACAGGAAAGCCCCTGGCTTCAGCATACTTCCGGACTTCATCATTCAAACAGAAAAACAAAGGCTTTATCCTCTGGACAAATTTCTTATCTTTTGCAATACCTGGTTTAGGTCCCATTCCCATTCCAATATCAAGTCCGCTCTTAAGGAGATTCATCATGACAGTTTCTGCAGCATCATCAAGATTATGGCCCACTGCAAGCTTGTCTCCACCTAATTCTCTTGCCTTCCTGTTCAGCAGCCATCTTTTTATTATTCCGCATATCATGCAGTTGTTCAGTTTTGTCCTTTCTCTTATATAACACATAGAAGAACCTATCTCTTCTCTTATATCAATAACATTAAGTTTTATGCCTTCTGCCCTGCAAAAATTTCTGACATTAGCAAGATTCTTCTCAGACCATTCTCCGATCTTAAGGTCGATGATCATGCCTTCAACATCATAACCAAGCTGGTTAAGCACGTAAAGCAGTGCAGTAGAATCCTTGCCTCCAGAGCACCCGACTATTACCTTATCATCTCTATCAATCAGACCATTATCTTCTATAGTTTTCTTTACTTTCTCTTCAAATTCTTCAACAAAGCCCATACTAAAAACATACTCTTTGCTGTTTTTAAAGATTTCCAAATTAAGATTGTCTTGCGATTATTTATAAACAGATAGATTTAAATATTAACCTTACAAACAACTATTGAGGTGTTCAATGTCTGATAAAAATCCCTCAGTGATACTGTCTGTAGGAACATATCCTCCAAGAGAATGTGGCATAGCTACTTTCACCAGAGATATTACTTCTGCTATACAGAGCAAGCTCACATCAAGGGCAACTACAAAAGTCCTTGCGATAAACCGGAACGGGATAAATATATACAATTACCCAAGAGAAGTTATCTATCAGCTTAATGATTCAAATATTCAGGACTATGTTGACACTGCAAAAAAGATAAACAAGAACACTTCTATAAATCTCATATCTATACAGCACGAGTTCGGGATATTCGGGGGAGAATATGGCAATTACATAATACCCTTTCTTGAGATACTGAAAAAGCCGGTTGTTGTAACTTTCCATTCAGTGCTTCCTGACCCTGATAAGGAGAGGAAGAAAGTTGTCCAGGACATAGCAAAGAGAGTCAAATGTATAATTGTCATGACAGAGAAAGCGGTGGATATCCTTAGAAACGAATACGATATAAAGACAAGCATAAAAGTCATACCTCACGGGATCCCTTCTGTCTCTTTTGAGAAAAACGAACACGAAAAAGAACGCCTGAACTACAAAGACAGGATAATACTTTCCTCTTTCGGTCTTTTAAGCAAAGGCAAAGGCTACCAGTATGTTATCCAGGCGCTTCCAAAAGTCATAAAGAGATTTCCAAACCTCCTCTATCTGATAATGGGGGAGACCCATCCTGTAGTAAGGAAAGAAGAAGGAGAAAAATACAGGAACATGCTGGAAAAAAAGGTAAAAAAGCTGGGATTGGAAAAAAACGTAAAATTCTACAACAAATACCTTACACTTGGGGAGATCATAAGATATCTGAAGGCCACTGACATCTACATCTCTCCGTCGCTTGATCCCAACCAGATAACTTCTGGAACCCTTGTATATGCGATGGGCTGCGGAAGGCCTGTGATCTCAACTCCTTTTTTGCATGCAAAAGACATAGTGACCAGGGACAGGGGAAATCTTGTAAAGTTCAGGAATCCTAAGTCATTTGCAGATTCAATGATCAGGATATTGTCAGACCCAGAATTAAAAAAATCCATGCAAAGGGAAGCCTACTCATATACTCGCCACATGACATGGTCAAACGTAGCATTATCATATCTTCATGTTTTTAAAAAATATACAGACTTCTCAGGAGCAGGCAGGATAAAGCTTCCTGAGTTTAGGACAGATCACATGAAAACACTCACAGACGATTTTGGGATGATCCAGTTCGCAAAAAATACAAACCCTGATATCAGTTCAGGCTATACCCTTGATGACAACGCACGGGCGATGATCATAAGCTGCGCAGACCAAGCCCAAAATGGTACAGGTTTGGAATCTATAAGAAGATATCTTGGCTTCATAGGGTCTGTCCAGAAAAAAGATGGAAAGCTCTACAACATTGTAGACCAGAAAAGAAAATTAAAAGACAGCTGGAGCGAGGATGCTCATGGAAGAGCCTTGTGGGCCCTTGGAAATCTTATAGATTCAGGAAAAGTCCCTCTGCCCATTAAGCAGGATGCAGATTTAATCTTCAGGAAAGCAAAGAAACAGCTAAAGAAGATCAAGTCCCCAAGAGCAATAGCATTTTCTATACTTGGCCTGCACCATTACAACAGGGAAAAAGGTTCAAAGAGAAACATAAAGACCATCAAAAGGCTGGCAGATACTCTGCTCAATCTATATACATCCAACTCTTCTGAAGAATGGCATTGGTTTGAACCTTATCTGACCTACTCAAATGCAAAACTGCCGGAGGCACTTCTTGTTGCCTATAGCTCTACAAAAAACAAGAGATATCTTGACGCAGGACTAAAGACACTTGATTTCTTGCGTTCAATAACTATAGAAAAAAATACTTTTGCCCCTGTCGGCCAGAACGGATGGTATATCAAAGATGGAAAAAGGGCATACTTTGATCAGCAGCCGGTAGACGCAGCATCCATGGTCCAGGCGCTTGTTCTTGCTTATGGGTTGACAGGAAAAAACAAGTACAAGAAAGACGCAAAGACATCATTCAAATGGTTCCTTGGAAAAAACTCGCTTAACCAGATGGTCTATGACGAATACACCGGCGGGTGCTATGATGGGGTCGGGAAATCAGCCCTCAACCTCAATCAGGGAGCAGAGTCAACGATAGCTTATCTTCTTGCAAGAGTCAGCCTTGAAAACCACAATATAAAATACTTATAATCAATATGGAACCGACAGATAAATGCTATGAAAGATCAAAAGAGGTGATAAGAGCCTGCTCTACAAGACACGGACTCTTCGCATCAGCAGGTAAAGAAGGCTACAACGCAGTTTGGGCCCGCGACAGCATGCTCTCTCTTTTTGGAGCAAGTCTTGAAAAAGAATTCCAGACAGTATTCAGGCAAAGCATAATAACCCTTGCAAAACATCAAAGCAGATATGGACAGATTCCGAATGCAGTAGACAAATATTCCAAAAGAAAATCCCATGTTGATTTTGCTTCTATAGACTCCACATTATTCTACATTCTGGGCCATTACCTATACAAACAAAGATATAAAGACAGCTCATTACTAAAAAGATACAAGGATTCCATAGACAATGCATTTTACTGGCTTAATTGTCAGGCAGTGGGTGAAAAAGGCATGATCACTCAACTCCCCACCACAGACTGGCAGGATGCATTTCCCCACAAATATGGCTACGCAATAAGCACTCAGGCACTTTATTACAAAGCATTGATATCAGCCAAAAAAAGAAAACATGCGGGGCTGATAGATAAGATGGCAAACAAGGAAGATGAGACAAAGCTTTGGGAAAAAGATTTCTATCTCCCTTATCGCTGGAAGAATCACGGCAAATATAAAGAGCAGGGAGATTGGTTCGATACCTTAGGAAACCTTTTCGCAATAATCTTTGGTTTGTCAAATGAACAACAGTCAAAAAAGATACTCCGTCACATTGAAAAGAATAAAATACACATGCCTTATCCGATAAAAGCGATCTACCCTCCTATAAAAGAAAACTCTAAAAACTGGAGAGACTATTTCAATGACTGTGATGCAAGAGATCCTTATCATTATCTCAACGGAGGCATCTGGCCGTTCATTGGAGGGTTCTATGTTCTTGCATTGATAAGATCGAAGCAGTTCAAAAAAGCCCATGATCAGCTTGAAATGCTTGCAGAATCAAACCTTAAGAACAACTTTCCTGAATGGATAAATCCTCTGACAAGAGAAGCATTTGGAAAGCAGCAGGCATGGGATGCAGGAATATATATGCTCGCATACAAAAGCTTGAAAAAGAAAAAAGTCTTGCTATAGCTCAGAAGCAGCTTCCTTATCCACGACCCACACACAGTTTTTATGCTTTCTTAAGACACTTGCAGGAACTTCTTGACTTATCCCATCATAGATTATCTTTTTCAATATCCTTGCTTTTCTCTTCCCAGAAACGATAAAGATTATCTTCCTGCTTCTCATTCCAGTTAAAATTCCGGCCGTAACAGCATATCTGGGAACACCCATCCCAGTCAGCTTTTTATTTACTCTAAGTGTATCTTCATTTATCTTTACTCTTCTTGTAACAGAATCAAAACCCGAACCAGGAAAATTAAATCCAAATACATGTCCATCCTCGCCGCATGCAACAAGACAAAGATCAATGCCTCCTTTGGAAGCAATCAGCTTATCATAAGATCCTTCATGGATGATATCCATCTCAGAAGGAAAATAGCTTTCCAGATATCTTATCTTATCAAAAAGATGCTTTTTCATATAATATTTGTAGCTTCTTGTATCATTCTCATGCAGAAGCTCATCCCTTGTACAGTACTCATCAAAGTTAAAAAATCTAGCATTCCCAAAAACATCTTTTTCCCTGATGATCTCATAAACTCCTTCCGGGGTTGTTCCTGTAGGAACAAGAAGATTGACCTTTCCAGAATCTCTTATATTATCCAATAGTATCTCTGCAGCTACCCTGCACATCTCAGCATAATTTTCAGCAACATTAACTTCGATATTATTAAAGAACTTTTTCTCTGCCATCTAATCAAGCTTAAGCCTTTGTTTTGTGATGTCTCTGATCTTCCTTCCAACATGCCTATAGTCAAGATTCTCAACAGCATGAGCTCTTCCAGCCTGCCCCATCTTTTCTCTGAGTTCTTTATCTCTCATCAGCTTAAGAGCATACTCTTTAAGCTCGTCAATATCTGCCCTGTATGCAAAAGTTTTAGGAGAATCAAACCTTACGATCTTCTTCTCATCAAAACCCATATGAGGATACGCCCACTCAGATTCTAATTTAACTTCTTTTGCTACTTTTGCGAGGAATCCTGTCTTGTTGTGATGGATAGTCTCTCCCGGACCCATCTTATTTATTGATATAACCGGCTTTCCGCAGGCCATAGCTTCAACCTGTATCATCCCATAACCTTCCAGTCTTGAAGGAGCTGCATACACATCACATGCATTAATCAGATCTGCCATAAACTCCTGGCTGAACTCATCATCCATGAATATGACCTTGTCCCTTATCCCAAGATCCTCAGCCAGCTTCTCTTCTTTCTCTCTCCATTCTGAAGCACAGTCGCTTGGCCAGGACTTGCATACATATTTCCAGTTTTTGAATTCCTTATTCGCCGAAGCCAGAGCCCGCATCATTTCCTGAGCCCCTTTTGAAGTAACATCTCCCCCAACTGTCAATATCATCTGTTCATCATCTTTTACTCCGCACATCTTTCTTATTGCAGAATTAGCTTTTGCATTGTTGGTCGGCCTGAAAAGGTCTGTATCTATTCCTATGTGCATCGGAACGATCTTATTTACATTGACTCCGTCCCTCTTGTATGTCTGTTTTACCCATTCGCTTGTCGTGAACATGAGCTCAAGCTTGTCAAACTCTTCCTGGTAGTTTGCAACCCATCCGTCTGCATTAAACCAAGGTACAGCAGGCACACCATATTTTTGTGGATGCTTGACGACTTCTTCAACATTTCCCCAGAAACCTACTCCAAAACTTGCATCAAGATTCATGTGCTTAAGATAGAACTTCTTTTGGATGCTTTCCCTGTAATGGCAGGGAAATGCTTTTTCTCCTGCATAAGTTAGGCCTTTGCAGAGATAATCTCCCTGCAGGCTTGTTCCGTCCGGCTCAGTTGGATATGCATAAAAAACAGCGCATTTCATATTATCACTTTATTGTCTGAAAGACTCGACAGCTCTGCAGCAGATGCTCTCAAAGCTTTTTTTGTCAAATCCATAAACCCCCTCAATCAAATTTTTCTTTTTATCAAGGATATTCGCCTCTAACTTTATAAATCTATCTGAATTCCTGCTCGGGTAGCAGTACTTTCCATTCTTTACATAAGAAAAAAAGTCCAGCCTTCCGCATCTAATCTCTCCCTGTTCAGCCATCTCCACAACTGCGTCATGCACATCAACATGCCTCTTGTGGCCATACTCCCCATTCTTCCCGTGCGTAAAAATATGATCATACTTGCCTGCAAACTTCCTAAGCCTTTTCTTGATCTCTTCAGAAGGGATATCCATCATCTTTTCATCATCAAGATCAGATATAAAAGATTTAGCACCAAGCATCCTGCACACCTTTCTAAACTTCGGAGCCCTGTCTTTGTCATCTTTCCTGCACAAGCTCACTATTGTCCAGTTCCAATCTCTGTTCTTTAAGATAGTGCCTCCCATCCATATCGTCTCGTCATCAGGGTGAGCTACCACAACCAAGGCTTCCATCCTGCATAGAAAGATTTTTAACTAAATAAATCTTTCCCTAAAAGATGATACTGGGGATAGATATCGGAGGAACAACGCTCAAAGCCGGGCTTGTAAAGAACAAGAGGATAATCAGGAAGAAATCAGTCAGCACAGGCAGGACAAAAAAAGAGATCATAGCCGACCTTCTGGACCTGATAAGCTCTTTGTATGAAAAGAACATATCTCATATAGGCATTGGCTGTCCAGGCCCTGCAGATTATGAGAAAGGAACTATAGGAAAGACTCCCAACATTCCGCTTGAAGGAGCAGATCTAAAGAAGATCATAAAAAAAAGATTCAAGAAAAAAGTTCTCATATCAAATGACGCAGCTTGCTTTGCTTTAGGAGAATCCATAAGGCTGAAAAGATCAAACTTGGTTGCCCTTACTTTAGGAACAGGCATAGGCGGAGGCATAATCATAAACAGGGAAATCTACTCTGGAAAGGGAAATGCCGGAGAGCTTGGCCATGCAACAATAAACTTCAACGGCCCCAAAGGCATAAACAAAGGAGACTTGGAATCTTACATCTCAGCAAAGGCGATAGAAAGAGATTACAGGCTCCCTCCTGAGAAGCTTAAGTCAAAAAAATCATGGGCAGAGATAGGAGAGAAACTAGGTATAGGCCTGGCGAACATAATAAATTCCTTTGATCCTGAAGTCATAGTTCTTGGAGGAGGCATCTCAAATTCTTTCAGCCTTTTCAGAAAAAGCATGCAAAAACAGATAAAGAAAAGAGCGATAAGCAAAACAAGGATCATAAAGGGAAAACAGGAAAGCGGAATCCTTGGTGCAGCGCTACAGTGATCATACCCTTATCTTTTCTATCTCAACACCACCCATTTTTTCTGCTATGATATTCTTGTCAAAACTTTTTTCTCCATAGACTATCTCAACCTCTTCAGAATTAGCATCACAATATCTTGCAGTGAGTGAGGCAGCAGTCTCAATAATTTTGTTATCAACTTTCCCTTTGATTATGGTTATAGGACCTACAACATCTTTTGCCTCCATGATCATATCATGTTCAGAATTTTCTAACAGGGCATTATCTTTCTCATCTTTTCCGACAATTATCTTTGCATCTCCAACCCTAAAATGTCTTCCTGTCTTCAGGAGCACTATGTCCTCTTCCTTTACCTCTTCCTTGTTCCCGAAAAGATCTCTAAGCTTTCCTGAATATTCTTTGTTTGTCAGGATGCATCCTCCTGCAGGAGTCTCATAATCTTTGACATTTAATCTTCTAGCCAGCTCCAGCTGCCTTTTCCTGCCTCTGCCTTTTATATCAAGAAGCATCTCCCTGTCAATAACACCCTCCTTTTCAGCCTCTGTCTCCTCCAGCAATTTTGCGCTTAAAGGTCTCAAAAGCTTGCCCTTCAGGCCGGCTTCTTCCTCTACAGCATCAAGTCCTTTTTTTCTCTGGCTCATAGGTCTTTCGTCAAGAACCTCTCCTGTAAATATAAACTTAGCATCTTCCTTCTCCATGATATCTCTGGCTTTTCTCAGCATGAATGCATGGCAGTCGATGCAGGGATTCATATTCTTCCCATGCCCATGCTTTGGGTTTTTCACTATATCAAAATAATCATCTTTCAGCTCTATAAATCTTAGCTCAAACCCTTCTTTCTCAGCAACATCTCTAAGCCATTCTTTCTTCTCTTTGTTATTGACAAAAAAAGGGCTTGTAAAAACTACTCCGACCACATCCATTCCCTGCTCCTGTATAATCTTCACAGCCAGCAAAGAATCAAGTCCTCCTGAAAACAATCCTATCGCTTTCATGATTTCATCAAATAAACAGCACT
>CAYXHN010000005.1:13671-20280 GCA_964464955.1 uncultured Methanosarcinales archaeon | reverse complement strand
ATTCTTAGTTTATAAAGGCATAGAAATGTTACGCAATTATGTGACTAAACAATTTCAAAACATTTAAATATACCTCTGACTAATCGTGGATTAAAGAGGTGCTAAAAAAATGTCAGAAAGAATAAAATGGTTCAAGAATATTTCTAAAGATGATGTAGAGATTGTTGGGGGAAAAGGAGCTAATCTCGGGGAGATGACAAATGCTAAACTACCTATACCTCCTGGATTTATGGTCACTGCCCAGACCTATAAGGAATTTATAGAGGAGACAGGAATAAAAGACAAGATACTGGATATGCTCAAAGAGCTTGATGTGAATGATACAGGAAAACTGCAGAAGACTGCAAAAGAAGTGCAGAAATTAATTGAAGAAACTGAGATGCCTGAAGAGATAAAAGAAGATATAAAAGAGAACTATAGTATGATAGGGGTTCATGGCAAGAGCGATACTGAGGATGTTCTTGAGGGAAAGGAAGAGTTTGTGGCTTGCAGAAGTTCTGCTACAGCAGAAGATCTTCCAGATGCTTCGTTTGCAGGGCAGCAGGCAACTTTTTTGAATATTAAAGGAGAAGATGATGTTGTAAAGCATGTAAGAAAGTGCTGGGCATCTTTGTTTACTGCAAGAGCTATATATTACAGGAAAAAGAATGATTTTCCTACTGAAAATGTATTTATAGCAGTTGTCGTGCAGAGGATGGTGAATGCTGACAAGGCAGGAGTTATGTTTTCTATAAATCCTTCGACAAATGATGATACAGAGGTAATGATAGAAGGAGCATTCGGATTGGGGGAGGCTGTTGTTTCAGGCTCAGTAAATCCAGATCTTTATATCGTGGACAAGGAGAGCCTGGAGATAAAGAAGATAGAAGTCAAGGAGCAGAAGAAAAAGATAGTAAAAGATGAAGAGACAGGAAAGACTGTTGAAAAAAAGCTTTCCAAGGAAGAAGAGGACAAGCAGGTATGTAATAACAAGGAGATAAGAGAGCTTGCAAGACTGGCTAAAAAGATAGAAAAGCATTATGGAAAGCCGCAGGATCTGGAATGGGCTATAGAAGAAAACAAGGTGTACATAGTACAGAGCAGAGCGGTAACCACTTTCAAGAAAAAAGGGAAGGAATCTAAGGAAGAGAGTGAGGGGAAAAGCGAAGAAGGAGCTAAAGTGCTTGTAAAAGGAGAGACTGCTTCTGCAGGAGTTGCTTCAGGTCCTGTCAAGATAATAAAAAATGCAGACGAGCTTGACAAGATAAATGAAGGAGACATACTTGTTACTACTATGACAACTCCGGATATGGTGCCTGCGATGCAGAAGGCTACTGCTATAGTGACTGATGAAGGAGGCCTTACGTGCCATGCCGCTATAGTCTCAAGAGAGATGGGGACCCCATGTATCGTCGGGACCGGAGATGCTACCCAGAAACTTGAAGATGGGAAAGAAGTTACAGTCCATGCCACTCATGGAAAAGTGTATGAGGGAAAGCTGGAAGAGACTGAGAAGAAAAAAGAAGAGAAAATCGTTCAGGCTTCTGCCCCGATAATAACTGCCACAAAGATAAAAGTAATATCCGACCTTCCAGACATGGCTGAGAAAACATCTGCAGAACATGACCCTGATGGTGTCGGTTTGGTAAGGCTAGAGATCATGATAGCTCAGGGAGGGATACATCCTGCAGAGTATATCAGACAAGGCAAAAAAGAAGATTATATCAAATTATTGATGAAAGGTATAGGCGGAATTGCAAAAGCTTTCAAAGGCAAGAAGGTCTGGATAAGGACAAGCGATATGAGAAGCGATGAATACAGGAATCTTGAAGGCGGGGACAAGGAGCCGAAAGAGACTGACCCGATGCTGGGGTGGCATGCTATAAGGCGGTGCCTGGACGAGCCGGAGATACTGAAAGCTGAATTTGAGGCTGTAAAAAGGCTGCATGATGAAGGCCTGACAGATGTTGGAGTTATGGTCCCTTTTTTGATAAGAACAAGAGAGCTGCGAAAGGCAAAAGAGATAATGAGAGAAGTCGGACTAGAGCCATGCGAGGATATTGATTTTGGAGTTATGATAGAAACACCTGCATCTTGCTGGATAATAGACAAGCTAATAGAAGAAGGCATAAGCTTTGTCTCGTTTGGGACAAATGATCTTACGCAGCTGACCCTGGGGATAGACAGAAACAACGGCAGGATCGCCAAGCTTTTTGACGAGATGCATGAAGCTGTTCTTGGAGAGATGTCTATGGTGATAAGGGCATGCAAGAAAGCCGGAGTGGAGACATCTATCTGCGGCCAGGCAGGATCAAGGCCTGAAATGGCAAAATTTTTGGTAAATGAAGGCATTGACTCTATATCTGCAAATGCAGATGCTGTCGAAGATATAAGGATGGTCGTTGCGCAAACTGAGAGGGCTTTGCTGCTTGAAGCAGAAAGAGAAGAGATCGCAGAGAAAAAGAGATGATCACATTATCACAACTATCTTTTTTTTTAAATTTTTGTGCAGATAGTATGTGAACTCATTTTCTATTTTTAGTTTTGCCTGGCTTATGAGTCTTTTATGATCTATAAAGTCAGGGAATCCTATGACTGCTCTTTTTTTTAATATCTGTTTCAGTGTTTTTAGAAACTCTCTGTAGAGTATGTTCAAATCCTGTTTTTTTGTGTTTTTTGAATATGGAAGGTCTGCAACTATGTAGTTGAATCTCTTTTTTATCTTTGCTGCATCTTTTAATCTTAGTGTATAATCCTTTATATTATAATGTTCTAGGTTGATCTCTGCCCTTTTCAGCATTATCCTGTCTATGTCATAGCCTACCGGCTTTAGATTGATAAGCCCTGCTTCTATCAATATCCCTCCTGAGCCGCAGAAAGGGTCCAGTAATGCTCCTTTTCTTATCCCTGTTAAGTTTATCATTGCTCTTGCCAGCCTCGGGTGGAGAGAAGAGGGGTGGTGTTCCGGCCTTAAATGGGGTCTTCTTGATTCGAATTTTTCCTTAAGTTCTTCCTGTTTTAATGAAACTATTATGCTTTTATCTACCCTGTTAAATATTATTTCAGTAGATGAATCTCTTAGTTTTGATTCTGGAGAAGAAAGATTTTCCCATATCAGAGAAGCAAGATGTTTTTCTGTCTTTTCTGTATCATTGAAATTGTATGCTCTTACGCAAAAGTTTTTTTGGTATACCCTTTTCCAGCTGAAACTTTTTATGTCTTTTTCCAGATCTTTTTCTGTTGTCATGAACAAGAGCTTGTGGATCTCTTTTGTGTAAGCTAATCTTTTATAGTTTCTGAAGCCGGTGTCTAGGATCAAAAGATTATTGAAGATCTCATATCTTTTTGGATCTGTCAGAGCTAAAACTTCCTGTTTTGAGAGTTCTATATCCTGTTTTGATAAAAGGAATATTGTTTTCATTTTTAGGAATGTTTAAATATTGGAGGATGTTTAGTTTTATCATGGGAGATAAGATAGACTATATAAAACACACTATAAAGGATATGATCCTGCCTGAAGCATATGTTGAACATATATTAAAGATGGGTGAATCAGAGAAGAACAGGATCATGCAGGCAATACCGACTGAAAAATATGTTGAACCTACTAAGCAGAGCTATGCTGCTAATCCTGGCCCTATTGATTCTTTAGCTGATCATTATGGTTCAAAGAAGAAGAAGCATGGATTTTTTTGAGAATCTTCTGATCTTTTAAAATCCTGAACTGGAAAGGATTGTTCATATTATTTCAATAAGTCTTATTTTTAATGTCCTTTGGAGTCCTGAAGATTATGGAATAATTTTCAATTTTCTGAATCAAAGATTCCTGGATTAAAGAATAATCTTCGATTATTTTTCAATATAGAAAAATATTTAAAGAAAAAATAAAAGGATATATTTATGGCAAGAGGCAGGCCTGTCGAGAGCAGGATAAGACAGAATATAGTGGAAATTCTCTATTTCATGAAGAAAGGATATGGTTATGATATCGCTAAAGCTTATATGCAGATATTTCCAAGAGTGACCAGAAGGAGCATATATTATCATCTCAAAAAAGGAGTAGATACTGAAGAGTTCAAGATAGGAGAGATAAGAAAAGAGCAAGGAGATTATTCATGGGGCGGTGAAGTGGAGAAGATATATTATGAACTTGGACCTGAAGCAAAACCAAAGATTGTCGGAAAAGTTAAGAAGTTTTTTGAGAAAGCCAAGAGATGAATCAGCATCAGGGTTATTGCTTTAAAAGATCCTATACTGACCATAGATTCTTATGTTTGCCGCAGTGTGCAGAGAAACGTCAAGCAGACAAAAAAAATCATAGAAATCAGATGAAATTGTATCACTCAACTGAAGTTTGGAGTATGGAACTGCAATTTCTTTGACAGGCTTGTTTCTAAGATGCAAAGAAATCCTTAAGGATCTCTTGTACAAAAAAGTAAAGTATTTATCCTCCATTGAATTTGGGGGTATCCTACTTTTTTCAGTATAAACATCTAATCTATATCATTGAGAAAATGTTACAGCCTATCTGGATATCTTCTTAAGAAATCCCATCAGGGCATATGCTTCTCTTTTTGTCAACAAGGATTTTGAGATAAGTTTTTTCCAGACTAGGATCTGGGTCTGTTTTTTAGAAGGGGTCCTGAAATCCATTTTTTGCATGGATCTTTTCAGCATCTTCAGAACCTGCTGTTTTTCTGTCTTTGAAGCAGGAATAAACCTGTCGGTTATCTTTGCTTTTTCTGAAGTCCTGAAAAGCTCATAGAGGATTATTGAAACTGAGTGGGAGAGGTTCATGGCAGGATATTGGGGAGAAGTGGGGATAGTTACAGTATAGTCGCATAAGGCTATCTCATCATTGAAAAGCCCTTTGTCTTCTCGTCCGAATACTATGCCGATCTTTCTATCCTTGCTTTCTATCTTTGAGAGTTTTTTTGCCAATTGCCCGGGAGATATAGGTGAGCGGGGAATGTTGTAATCTGTCCCCAACTTGGAAGTTGTTGCTATAAGATAATCAAATTTTTTCAGATAAGAAATTTTTTTTGGTCTTGTTCTTTTAATTATGTAATCTGCATGCATAGCCCTTTTTCTTGCTGTTATCGTGTTGATCCTGCACTTGGGGTCTATCACAATTAATTCTTTGATATTGAAGTTCTTTATCAGCCTGGCTATGGCCCCGATGTTTCCTGATTTTTTAGGGCCTATAAGAATTACAGATATCATATTGCAGGATGTATCAATTTTTTAAGAAAAGGAAAAAAGATGTTTATCAAAAGCAAAAGAAGCACAAAAAGGCTAAGCAATTTCCAGAGCCTTACTGCTTTCTGCTCTCTGAAGAATCTTTTACGGGAAGTAAGCGTCATCCGTCCTCCATCTACAGGGCCTAAAGGGAGAAGGTTTGCAAGCCCTATACCCAGGCTTAGTATGAAAAGCCAGTTAAGAAACTGCAGGATGTAAAGAAGAGACAATGGTATCATCTTTCCGTATTTTGAAGCGACAGAATCCTTGACTTTTATATTGCTGCCCATATATATCCCGTAGTATGTATCGATTCCGTCTTCTTTTCCAGCTACAGGGTTTAGAGTTATGTTCTTTTCAGGAGTCTGGAAAACAACATCGTCTCCAGGATCTTTAGAAGACAATAATGAATTTATGTTTGTCCTGTTTATAGCTATTCCATCTATTGAGGTTATTATGTCTCCTTTTTTTACGCCTGCTTTTTCTGCAGGAGCATCTTCAACAACATCTGTTATCTCTATTCCATCAAACTCAAATGCTGAACCTGCTATCGGTGAAACAACAAACAAGGAGGTTATCAGGACCGCTATGGCTGTGAGTATATTTGAGAAAGGGCCTGCTGCAAATACAGACAGCTGCTGTTTAGCTTTCTTTTTGGACAGCTGCTTTTCATCCGGCTCTACAAAAGCAAGAGGAAGAACAGCAAACATGCCTATTCCTGAAGAGTTTACTTTTATCTTATGAAGCCGGGCTATAGTCCCATGAGAAAATTCATGTATCACCACCACAATAAACAAAGATATGATCCCATACCAAAAAGGCACATAGATGAATCCGGGGATCTTTATCCCAGGGATTACCAAAGAGACAACAGGATCAGAGCCAGGGATAAAAAGAAGATTGTATATTCCTTTGAGAAGAAAGGCTGTAATGAACATCATGCCTATAAAACAGATATATATTCCAAAAGAGGAAAGGAACCTTAAAGAACTGGAAAATCTTTTTGCTATTCGATCCATCAGCCTGAGGCCTATATTGGTCTTGTAGAGGGCGATGATGCCGTGAATCTCAAACTTTTTCCGGTAGATAAGTATCAGAAGGAAGATTATAGAGTAAAAGATAATCGCTGATATAAGATTTACATCCATATAATAAAAACCCCTTTATTTTTTTCTTGCAGGCCTAAGATCTCTGCTTCTGCACTTTCTGCAGCTTACCTTGCCCTGGCTGACTTTCATAGAGCTTGCTCTAATCTTGCTCTTGCATTTTCTGCATACAAAGATATTTCTTTGTTTTCTCTTTTCTGCTTCTTCGAACTTTGCCATCTTTTTGTTGAATTATTTTATTTTTATCGTCAACATCTCGCTATGCTTCTCACGAGCTACGCTCTTT
>CAYXHN010000005.1:0-13661 GCA_964464955.1 uncultured Methanosarcinales archaeon | reverse complement strand
TTCGCGCAATCTATACAAGTAAACTCTACTCTGCGCTCTTGACCTGCTTCATCATTTTTGATTCAAGTATTACCCAATACATGACATTTGTGCCCTCTGCGACCTCATCTTTCAGATCTTCGGGGATCTTGAGATCAAATGTCTCATATGTTTCTGAATCCATGACATTTGCTGTGTCTCCTGAAATAGAAAGCACCTGTGCTGACTTTTTTTCGATAATAGGCACTTCGACATGATCATGACCAGGCATGACTGTAACTCTCTTTTTTCCATCTATAAGGCCTACTGCTGAGAGCCTTACTTTTGCATGACCGTGTTTTCCAGGTCTTGAAGTCTGAGTATCTGTAACCTTGCATGCAGCTCCATCAAGAACCACATAACTTCCTTTTTGCAGTGAACTTACCTGCACTATTTTTGTTTCTCCTTTCATTTTAAATCCCTCTTAAATTTGCAATAAAGATAAAATTTTTACCTTTTATTTAAAATATTTTCTATTTTAGGTTATTTAGATGCCAGCCTGACATCGCCTGATTTTATAGTCTTTCTTCCTGCATGAACAGCTAATTTTACTGCCTGAGAGGCTATTTCCTCTGCTTTTTCCTCTACACTATTCTTTAGAGCTGCTTTTGCTTTATCTGAGACCCTGTCTGCTCCTGCTTTCTTCAGGATCTTTTCCATAGCTGCCAAGGGCAATATTTTTTTTGATGCCATCATATTCACCGGATTATCTCAAAAGAGAGGAATATATAAAGTTTTTGGTTTAAAAGAAGTTATTTTTGGCTTTTTTAAGTAGTTTAAAGAAAGAATCGGGCTTGTTTTTATCTTTCCTGCATAATGAACGTATCTCTGCTTCTGCTTTTTTTAGGCCTATAAATTCTTTTTCCTGTTTTTTGAATTTTGATGTGTGATAATAGCTTCTTCCGTTTTTTGTATAGAACTGATGTTTTTTATGAAGCATCTCGTGATACATCACATAATCCAACGCTAACTGGGATTCCTTAAGGATAGAGGATATCTTTATCGTGTTTGTCTGATATTCGTATGATCCCAGCTTTACTATTGATTGCATTCCCCATTTAAGATTAGGCATGTCTAAGATATCACAGAAATATCTTTGATTTACCCTTTCAAATGACATCCGAAGCATGGGATCTATGTGGGTTATAGGGGCTAAGGAAGATATGTTCCTTATAAAAGAATTGTATAGTTCTATGTTTGTTGAATGCTTTTTTGTCTTTAGTATCCTTATCAACAGTGACTGTATCAGGCCTATCCTTATCTCTTTGTTCACTGATCTCCACTCTTTTGAAAGATTGAAGATAAGATTGTCCCTATATAATCTTACATTTGCATTATAGGGCTTGAACTTTCCAGAATACTTTAGATCTGTGCTGTATGTTAATTCTTTTTCTGGGTAGAGTTTCTGGAATGATTCTTCTATTATGTTCATGATGAGAATTTAAGACAGAGCATATTTAATTATTTTCCTAAAAATACCAGTTATTAAGAACTATTCCCTTTGCACTTCATACCTTAAGATTGCAGCTATCATGCCTATGTCTCTCAACTGGACTCCTTCCCTCGTCTCTGTAGAGATTATCTCGACAGTGGTATTCACTTTTTCTGCTTCTTTTTCAAAGAGCTCTATCTTTTCTTCGCTGAGATCTTCTGAAAGGAGCAGGGTATCTACTGCGCCTATCTGAAGATTTTGCATCACTTCCTGCTCTCCGTAGTTTACCATATTTGTGTTCTTGGAAAGGTATTCAAAAAATTTGTTCATTATCTTTTTTTCTCCTGCTATCTCCTCTTTAGCAAGAATGTCTTCTGACTTGTCTACAAGCTCCTGAACCCCAAAATCTCCTGTATATGAAAGGTCTTTTATGGCTATGATCTTATCCCTTATCTCTGAAGCTATATACCCTCCCTCTACAAAATCATATTTTGTAGGGCCCGGGCCTCCGACTATTATCCCCTTCAGGTTCTTGTTGCCCAGGAACTGTTCTTTCATATGATCTGCTACCTTCTTATAGTGGGCTTTTGCAGCACCCTCTCTTATCCTGGCGAAACGCTGGGCTGATTGGCCGCCGGCTTTGAACTTTCCAGGAACTTCTGAGTGGGATCTTGTAAGAAGGACTATTGATTTTCCTTTTAGCAAGGCTATATTGGAATCTCTCCTGTCCATGACAACAAGACCATAAACTTCCTTATGTTCAAGCATCTCATCAAGAGGTCCAAGAACAAATTCCTTGTCGCATCGGTAAAGCCTCATCTTTAAAGGGATCGGGGGCTCTACGCTCCATACGTTGACATCTGACTGTCCCTCTCTGTTAGAGGTGTTTCCTGAAAAAACAGCAAGCCCATTAACAGGTGTTTTCTTGTATATCTTAAGATGCTGTATCATCTTTTCAAGCGCATCCTCTACATTTTTCCTTGTTGATGCTGATTTTATATTGGATGCTGTGCCCTGCTCCTGGGAAAGATGGGTGATTATCTTATTCAGATCATAATCTTGGGGAATATATACACTGACCAACTCTGTATGCCTCCCTCTGTACTGGGCCAGTTCCTTTACGAATTTCTTTAATTCGTATTTTTGTATAGCTGTAAGCGCCATTTTAGGGTATTGGTATGATAAGATTTATAAATTTAAGGGTTTGAGGCAATAAAAAGGCAAAACTTTAAAAATGAAACTGAATTTTTGAAGTGGAATAGGGGCTCAGCCCAGCTACCAGAGTGTGGGACTGTTTAAAAAAACAGCACAAAGCTATAGGGTAGCTTGGTTATCCTCTCTGGTTTGGGTATATGTTAATATAAAAAAACCAGAAGACCCCGGTTCGAAAAAGAACTCTTAAAAGGGGTTCCCGAAAGTCCGGGTAGCCCCATTTATATTGGAGAGCAAAATGGCAAAAGAAAGAGTAAAACTAGGAAGTGTAAAAAGATTTGGACCAAGGTACGGAAGGATAGTCAAAGAAAGGCTTGCCAAGATAGAAAGAGTGCAGTATTCAAAACATACCTGCCCTTACTGTAGATCACCAAAGGTAAAAAGAATGGCAGCAGGAATCTGGTACTGCAGAAAATGCAAGACAAAGTTTACTGGGAAGGCATATTCGCTCAAGAAGCTTTCAGTCCAAAAAGAAAAAAAACAAGAAGCAGTTGAAGAAATTCCGGAAGAAGCAACTGCTGAGGAAGAATAATGACAAGCTACAAATGTTTTGAATGCAACAAAAGAGTTGCTATGGACTATCTGAGAAAAAGGATAAGATGCCCTTACTGCGGAAGTAAGATGCTTTTTAAACCAAGAAGTACTCTTACAAAAGTAAAAGCAAGATGAAGAGCAGGGTAGAGATCATAGTAGATGCTGATGAGCCTGAAAAGTTAATCGAATGCTTCAAGCCGGAAATAAGAAAAGGCGACAGGAGCGGATTTGATATCAGCAGGAAAGAAGGCAAGGTGGTCTTTGAGGTTTATGCCTATGATTCGACTGCATTGAGAGCTACGCTGAATTCGATAGCGAAATTACTGATAGTACATGAAAAGGTCAACGAGGTAAAAAATGAACAAAAACACTGAAGAGAAGATAGGACAATTACAATCTATAGAACAGGGAATGCAATCTTTTCTAATGCAAAAACAACAGATCCAGATGCAGCTGATGGAGACAGAAAGTGCATTAAAAGAGCTGGACAAGACTGAAAAAGCTTACAAGATAGTAGGGAATATAATGGTCAATTCTGATAAAGAAGGTCTGAAAAAAGAGCTCGAAGAGAAAAAAGAAAGGCTGGAGCTTAAGATAAAGAGCATCGAAAATCAGGAGAAGCAGATGAAAGAGAAAGCAAGTTCTGTCCAAAGCGAAGTTATGAATGGATTAAAGGAAAAACAGGAGTAGCAAGATGGAAAAGGCCGAGCAGATCGATCCCATAATCGAAGTTCTTGAGGATCTTGAGGATGATATGTCTGTTCCGAGAAACATAAAAGAGTCTCTTAAGAAAACAATAATCTCCCTTAAAGAAGATGTTGACCTGTCGATAAAGATAAACAAAGCACTGCATGAGCTTGATGATGTTTCTGATGATCCTAATCTCCAGCCATATGCAAGAACACAGATATGGAATGTAGTTAGCCTGCTTGAGAAGATCGAGTGATTATTTTTTTCTTATAGTAACTTCTTTTTTTGTAAGGATCGAATTTGGGATATAGATAGAGTCTTTTTCTCCTGTTTCTATCTCTGTCTCTATAAGGCTGATATTTTTGACTGTACCCTCTACATTGCCTACATTTATTGTATCTCCTTCTTTTATGAATCCTTTTTGGTATATGAAAATTCCTGCAAATGCATTTGGGATAAAATCTTTGATAGCCAGGACTATAGATATTATTATCAGTATCAAAGCTGATGCTGAGATCATGTTCAGGACTGTAGTTGTAAGGCCGATCTCGTTCAAGGCCCATATGACTGCTATGAAATAGATAAAATATGCTATAAAATGAGAAGTTATCGCCTCCATATTCATCTTTACTCCTGTCTTTTTCAACGACCTGTTGAGTTCGATCTCCTGCAGAACCTTTTGGACAAGCCTGCTTACAAGCTTACCTATGATAAATCCCATAAGAAGGATTATCACAGCAACTATAATCCTGGTAAATATCTGCGAAGATAGAAGATTTAGGTGTTCTACTGAACTGTTTACCAGAGATGACATGAGATTATACAGCCAAGTAAACTTTATAAATGTTGTGTTAATAGATATATCCATGGCTGGAAAAGAAAAAGCAGTAACCGGGAGGAAGAAAGAAAAGGCAGAAATGACAGAAAGAAAGAAACTTTCTGCTAATGAGAAGATCAAAGAGCTTGAAGATAAGATAAGCAATACAAAATACAACAAGAAAACACAGCATGCCATCGGGCTTATGAAGGCCAAGCTGGCCATGATGAAAGAAAAAGCCATGCAAAGATCTTCTACCGGCAAGGCTAAAGGGGATGACAGGTTCAGGGTCAGGAAGACAGGAGACGGAACTGTTGTTCTTCTTGGGTTTCCATCTGTAGGCAAATCCACCCTGCTAAATAAGCTGACAAAAGCAAAATCTGATACAGGGGCTTACGCTTTTACTACTCTTAGTGCAGTGCCCGGTCTGCTTAAATATAAGCATGCAAAGATACAATTGATTGACGTGCCGGGCGTTGTTTCAGGAGCTGCTTCTGGAAAAGGAAGAGGTAAAGAGGTTCTTGGTATAATCAGGACTGCTGACCTTATACTGATACTTGTAGATGCGCTTTTTCCATCTCATCATGAAGCTCTGCTTAAAGAGATCTATGAAACAGGGGTAAGGATCAACAAAGAAAGGCCTGATGTAAAGATAACCAAGAAAGAAAAAGGCGGGATACAGGTAGGAAATACTGTAGAACTTACAAAGATAGACAAGAACACTGTTGAGGAGATCGCAAAAGAGATGAAGATAAACAATGCAGAGATATTGATAAGAACTGATATCGATGCTGATGAGCTTATAGATGTGATCGAGGGGAACAGGTCTTATACAAAATCTCTTGTTGTCATAACAAAAGCTGATCTTGTTAGCACTTCAAGGCTTGAAGAGCTGAAAAAGAAGATAAAGCCTGATGTGATCGTATCTGCTGAGCAGGAGAAAGGCATAGAAGAGCTTAAAGAGGCTATCTATAATAAGATGGGATTCATAAGGATATATCTGAAAGAAGTTAACAAGCCGGCAGATATGGAGGAGCCATTGATAATGTTCAAGGGATGCAACATAAGAGATGTCTGCTCTAAACTGCATAAAGATTTTATCAACAAGTTTAAGTTTGCAAGAGTGTGGGGAAGATCAGCAAAGTTTGACGGACAGATGTTCAAAAAGATGGATAAGGATCTTATGGATGAAGATATTCTTGAGCTGCATATGAGATAACATTAACAGACTATTGTACTGCTTTAGGTAAAAACAGAAAGCTTGCTCTTTGATCATGTCAATTCTATTTCAGGCTAAGCGATAATCCCATGTCTCTATACAATGTTTGCTTAGAAACAGTTATTAGGATAAAGTGAGAATGTTGATATGTTTAGATATGCCTGAACTGAGGCAGTATGAATGCCATGATCACTTGTCCTGGTGGGTAGGATGCTTATGGCCTGCACGTTTCCTGTGTTCAATATGCTCTATATGCGCTATCTTCTCTTTCAAAAACTTGTCCATCTTAAGCTTATTCCTTTCAAGCATGGTAGAAAAGTGCTGTCCCCCCAGAAAATGAGGCATTATCACATAAGTTGCTCCTTCTTTATATAGCCTTTCTGCTTCTTCTATATGATGAGAAACTACAGCGATGATCGCTTTTTTATTTATCTCTTTCAGCTTGTTTATGATAAGCAGATTGGTGTCAAACAAAGGGATAGTGGATATGACCATCTTTGCTCTGGAAAGGTTTAGTTCATCTAAGAGCTCTGAATCATTTGCATCTCCATACCTGCAGTCGAATCCTTGTTTGGATAGCCTGCTTATGACTTCAGGATCATAATCTATTATCAGGAACTTCTTCTTTATCTTTTTAAGAGATTCAAGAATGTCCAGACCGATACGGTTGTACCCGAACAAGATTATGTCATGATCATCATCTTCATGGTATTTGTGCTCATCTACATTTTTGCCTTTCTTTTCAAATATTGACAGGAACTTAGATATTTTCGGATAGATATCATGAGAGTACATTATCATATAGGTTGAGCCTGCAAATGTGATCAGCCCCACTGCTGTTACCATAGAGAGGATCTCATTGCTCAGGTGCCCAAGGGATACTCCCATCGTCACCAATATCAGAGAGAATTCACTTATCTGCGCAACTGTAAGGCCTGACAAAAAACTGTTTCTTTTTGTATAGTTCAATAGCCCCATCAAGGTCATGACAATCAAAGGATTACCTATAAGGACAAATAATGAAAGCAACAATATTGTTGTCAGATTTGAAAGAATATTTGAAAATACCATCTGTGAGCCGAGAACTATAAAGAACAATATAAGGAAAAAATCCCGTATTGGCTTCATCCTGCAGCTTATCTCATAATGGTAGGGAGACATAGATAATGTTATCCCGGCAAGCAAAGCACCTGCCTCTATGGAAAAATTGATGTAATTGAAAGCAGATGCGATGATAAAGCACCAGCTGATAGAAAAGAGAAGCAAAAATTCCTGGGATTTAGCTATTATCTTTGTCAGTTTGGGAAGCAAGGATATTGTCAGCAAAAATATCACTATAATCCCTCCTATCCCTTTCAGAACTGTCTCAAGAGCAAGAGAGGTTATATCTGTCCCATTATTTAAGGAGGAAATCACAAGAAGTATCAATATTGCGATAAAATCCTGAACAATAAGGAAACCGATTGAGATTCTTCCGTAAAGAGAATCCAATTCCCTTTTGTCTGATAATAATTTCATTATAATTATCGTACTGCTGAACGCCAAGGCTATTGCAACATATAAAGAAGAGATTGTAGAGAATCCAAATGCTTTTGCGATCAAAAAACCAAGAGAGGTTGTAAAGACCACCTGGCCAAGACCTGTGATCAATGCTATCTTTCCGACCTCCCTGATAACGTTGGGATTAAGGTTCAATCCTACCAAAAACAGCAGAAGAACTATTCCTATCTGAGAGAAAACAGAAAGTGTAGCTGTTGATTCTATAACATTGAATACAAAAGGGCCTGCTAAAACACCGCTCAGGATATATCCTATAATCGCCGGCTGTCTAAGAATCTTGATAAATCCTGTTATGACTAATGTTATCAGGAGTATGATGCTTAATTCTGTAAAAATCTCTGGATTCATCTTGATAGTATTGAAGCTATTTATATCTTCTGTGCAATAATCTCAACTGCTTTTTCATATATAAATGTTTCCATGCGCCTAAATCCTGAAACGATATGCAGCTGGACCATCTTTAACTATGCTCCAAAAACCGGCTAAGTCAACAATGTGTGCTGACAGTTCTTCAAAAACCTAAACTTTATATATCTGATTAAAAACTTATTCTACAGGTGATAATCAATGGCTAAAAAACAAGAAAATAGCGAACAAGAGCAGATCGGATTTCACAAGGGTGCCTTGGCTACTTTATCTAAAGAAAGAGAAGAGATGCAGAAGATACTTTCAGTTGTCGAACAGCTGATGCAGATGCATATCAAAGCTCTGAAAGAATTAGGTGTGGATCTGGAGAAGATGGCTAAGGATGTTAAGAAAGAAGATGAGACAAAGAATGGATCCAAAAGCAAGAAATCTGCAGGAAGCATGGATGATCTCTTAGGTTAAATTTATCTTAATCTTTTATATTCCCCAAACAGGGTTTTCTTTTCTTTTTATTTCTGCTATCTCTTTCAAAAGATTCTTTTCTTCCCGGGAAAGGTGCTCTTTTACTTCTTTGAGTTTTCTGAAGTCTGATTCAGGTATGTCTGACAAGATGGTCTCTTCTTCTCCTAATTGTCTCCCTATAGTTATCCCTGGAACTGAAATGGCAACCTGCTCTTTTTTCCCTGCTTTTTCTACTGACTCTTGTTCATCTTGTATGGATTTTACAGGCTCTAATCTTGAGCCGTCCTGTTTCATAAGAGGGATGCCTGTCTTAAGTGTTCCTTCCAGGACTTCAACTCCGAAAACTGCAGGGTTGTTCTGCCTGAAGATATAGCCTTTCCCAAGCATCTTGAGCCTGCAGGGCCTTGCCAGAGATTCCAGTTTTCTTTCTTCCTGTTTTCTTTTTTCTTCTTCCTGCCAAGCTTCGAAATCTTCTATAAGCTTATAGACTACATCTCTTGTTATTACCTTTGCTCTTGATGCTTTTTCTATAGGCTGGGCTGCAGGATTTACTGAAACATTAAAACCAAGGACTGCCGCCAGGAAAGGGTTTGTTTCGTACATGGATTCTGCTTCTGAGATATCTTTATTTGATACATTTCCTATTGTTGCTCTCTTGATCGGGATCTCTTTTTCTTTCAAAAGGTTGTCTACAGCCTCTAAAGAACCTAATGTGTCTGCCTTGACTATCACTCCTTCTGATCCTGTCTCTATAATAACCTCCTCTACTTCTTTTTTTACCTGTTTTTCTGCATGTTCTATATCTTTCTCATCTTTTACAGAATGCACAGGCATACCTGCTATAGCTTCTTCGATACCTTTTGCTGAGA
The DNA here is from genome assembly GCA_964464955.1 of uncultured Methanosarcinales archaeon. GTDB lineage: Archaea > Nanobdellota > Nanobdellia > Woesearchaeales > WJKL01 > WJJM01. Next base: position 4,482 of record CAYXHN010000005.1, on the reverse strand, counting down.
TCTTTACTCCTGTTGCAGCTGTTACCTCTTTTACAGGATTGAATTTGGATTTCTTATCTCTCATCTCAGACAATGGCTGAGGCTGGAAAAGGGATTTGACTTTTGTGACTATCGGTTCGCCTAATGTTCCGACCACTATGGTGTCATTTACCTTAAGACACCCGTCATGGATTATCACATCCAGAGATTTACCGATCCCTTTTTCTTCTTTTACCTCCAGGATTATCCCTTTTGCAGAGGCTGAATTGTCGCATTCAAGCCTTGTGCCAAGATATTTTTGAGCCAGGCCGGTCATGACCATCAGAAGCTCAGGGATACCTGTTCCTGTCTCTGCTGAAGTGGGAACTAAGGCTATCTGTTTTGTATAGTCATCAACACGATCGAATCTCTCTGCCTCAAAGCCAAGCTCATGAAGACTTCCAACGATCTCATAAAGTTTTTCTTCTATGAGCTTCTGTACTGAAGGATCCTGTGAATTGATCTTTTGCATGAGAAATCCTTCTGATTCTTTCCATGATTTTATCCTGTCTATCTTATTAAGAGCGATGACAAAAGGTGTCTTGTATGATTTAAGTATCTCTATTGCTTCCTGTGTCTGAGGCATTATCCCTTCGTTTATGTCGATGACAACAATAGCTATGTCTGCTAGGTTGCCTCCTCTTTTTCTTAAAGACGTGAATGCCGCATGGCCTGGAGTATCTATAAATAACAATCCAGGAACTGTTATATCCATGTTTAGTGTCTTTAGGAGTTCTCCTGAAACAGATCTTATTGTTTCAAGAGGGATTATAGAAGCGCCTATTGCCTGGGTTATCGCGCCTGCTTCTGCTTTTGCAACAGATGTTCCTCTAATCTTATCTAGAATTGAAGTTTTACCCGCGTCGACATGCCCCTCTATGGTGCAAATAGGAGATCTCAATGGCATTTTGTATCACAGAGAATAATGATAATAGATTCTTTTTAAACTTTCTGATTTATAATACCATTTTGCGGTCTTTAGATATCTTTAATAAGGACTTTTTTCTTTTGCTGTGTGAGATTGCATCTAGCATGATTATCTTCTTTAGAGTATCTTTAGAGATAGAGATATTGGAGCCCCAATATCCAGTTATTCCTTTTTTATTATGATATATTTTATTTGTTGGAATTTCTAAAATGTTGCATAATTTTCTGAAAAAAAGGGCGTTTTCTTTAGACTCTGTTGAAAATTTGATTGAACCGTCTTTCCAGGAGACTCCAATATCTCCTCTGGATAATCCTCTGAAAAAATGTAATGCCTTTTCTTTATATTTTAAGGATTCTTTTTCCAGATAGCCCATTATATGATGAAATGATTCTGCTAATGCTGAGCTATATATTGAAAGGATGCAAACTCCATACTGGGATTTAACTGTTTTATTTCTTATCAATCTGATTTTATCTTTTGTCAAACTTAATTTTGACCAGAATTTAATCAAAGATTCTTCTGGATCTGGATGCAATATCTGGACATTCCATTCTTTTTTAGATATATTTAATAGATTTTCAGAAGCCTTAAGAAAAAATTCAATTTGTTCTGGATCTGCATTTGAAAAAGAGAATCTATCTCTATGTTTGTTTTCTTTTCTTGATTTAAATCCTTCGCAAAAGAATGCTCCTGCAAATTCATATATATTATAATTATTCTTGTTTATAGGTATTGATTTGGGAAGCATGCAGAGTTTGTTTCCCTTGCTATAAATCCAGATCAATAAATCATCTTTTATATCAAATATATGAAAATTATGATTCCTTATAGTCTTGGAAGGAAGGGTATTCTCTAAATTGATATTTCCCTGAATTGTAGTTGTGTCTCTAAGAATCTTTGATTTACTTAGTAGTTTGAATTTTAGATCTTTCTTTAAAGATAAAGATTTGCCTACATTAAAAGGAACTGTGAAACCTAGCATAAATCTATTTTTAGTCGTTTTAAGTTTTCTTAATCTTGTAGGGAAGAATTGATTAGAGATCTCTAAGAGAACTGCATCTTTTTCATTCATAACTAATTTGTTTATCTCTTCTCTCTTAATTGTAGCAAAATAAGAATGTTGAAAATTTTTACCTTTATTTACTTTATAAACTCTAGCTCTGAAGTTTACTTTATTTAAATTATTCAATTTTTCTTGGATATTATTTGGATTCATTTGAAATCACCAGAATAATATATTGGATTTCAATAATTAATACAATAATAGAGAAATAAGATTTTGATGTTTAAATAGTTTGTTAAGGTGGTTGAATAGTGCTATATAAAGGTTTTTGATATTATAATAAGTATCCTCAAGTAGTTACAAAAACAAAAAGTTTAAAAGATATGAAGTATTTGTATATTAAAATGAAAATGAAAACAATATCTTTGATGGTTTTCTTGTCTCTGATCATCTGTGCTTCAGGTGCTATTTTTTCTGCCGCAGAAACTCAGGAAGTAAGGGTCGGAAAGATAAGAGTGATCGAAGAAAGGATTACAGAGATAGATGAAAGGCCTGCAACTGTAAGGGTGTATGTCAATCTGGAGAACATTCTTGAGGAAGGGGATGCTGAAGATGTGAAAGTTACTGTGACTATCCCTCATCTGGGATTGATAAGAAGAGCAGGACCTTTTGATGTTGAAGAATACAGCAGCAAGACCTTGTATCTAAGAGTGCCTCAAGGCAAGCCAAGCGGTGTCTATGATGCAAGGATAGTTGTCAGCAATGATGATTTCAGAAGAGTAAAGCACAGAAGGATTATTGTTGAATAGAAAGCATTGAGAATCAGAGTATTCGAAAACTCATTTTCGAAACTTTTTTATTAGTTCTTCTTTAGTCTTGTATTATGTATAAAGAAGTTATAGAAGGCAAAGCTAGGATCAAGGTTCCTAAAGAAGAGAAGATATCAAAAGAGCTTCCTGTATTCTATAATCCTGTGATGGAATTTAACAGGACTGTTTCTATACTGCTGCTTAAGGCTGTTGATGATAAGGATATGCAGATGGGGCTGCCTCTTGGAGGGACAGGGGTTAGAGCATGCAGATCTCTTAAGGAATTGCCTAAGTTAAAGATAAAAGGATTGTGGATAAATGATATCGATGAGGAAGCTGTAAAAATAATAAAAAAGAATCTTAAGATGAACCATGTTAGAGCTGAAGTTTCTAACAAAGATGCCAACATGTTCTTATTAGAAAGCTCTGGATTTGACTATATTGATATCGATCCTTTCGGCAGTCCAAACCATTTTCTGGATTCTGCTGTAAAAAGGTTAAGCAGGAAAGGGATATTAGCTGTTACAGCAACTGATACTGGCTGTCTGGCAGGAAGTTTTCCAAAGGCCTGCCTGAGAAAATATTGGGCAATGCCTTCAAGAGATGACACTATGCATGAGAATGGATTAAGGATATTGATAAGAAAGATCCAGCTTATAGGTGCAGAGCATGACAGGGCTTTGACCCCTATATATTCTTATTTCAGGGATCATTATTTCAGGGTATTTTTTAGATGTGAGAAAGGGAAGCAAAAAGTTGATAAGATTATTGCTCAGCACGGGATGTTCAATGATGCAGGACCATTATGGCTCGGAGAACTTTGGGACAAGAAGCTTGCTTCTAAAATAGCTAAGATGAAAGATGATAAGTTTCTCAATATGGTAGCTGAAGAAGCGAAGATACCTGTTGTCGGATTTTATGACATCCATAAGATCTGCAAGAGAAACAAGATTGAAGTTATCAGGAAAAAAGACATAATATCCCGGATAAATAAGAAAGGGTATTGTGTTGCTGAAACGCATCTTGCTGTTCAGGGATTAAGAAGCGATATTGGGCAGGATGAATTGATAAAGATATTAAAGAAATAAAATATTAAGAAAAAATTTCTATCAGGATCAACCTACAGCTCTTCTTACATCTGTGGTCTCTACTGACTGAACCCCTTCCAGGTCTTTTAGTTCGTCTTCAAGAGTCTCTGTAGAGCCTTTTGATTCGTCCATAACAAATGTTATATTCAGAGCTTTTAGTCCGAATGCTACAGGCTCTTCTTCTACCTTTACTTCGCCTTCACCTGCAAAATCAGATATCTTCTTTTTTGCTTTTACAGCTACATCCTCAAGGTTTACTTCAGGAGATTCAGGCATCATCTTTATTGTTGCTACCACGTTTGCCATTTTTACACCTAGTTTGGGCCTTCAAAACCGCATTCAGGGCATCTGTATTTTACTACGTTTTCCCTGCAGCTCTTGCATCTTACTATCTCTGACTTGCCGCATTTAGGGCATTTGAATACTGCAGTCCCTGATTCGTTTGTTATCCTTTTCTTGCATGATGAGCAAGTTAGCTTGTTTTCCATAATTGCTTAGGATTGATAAGGGGTTTAAAAACCTTTTGATATTTTATAAAATTTCAGAATATGAGATTCAAAATTCCGAAGTTTGTTGTTTTTACCCAACTTTGACAGTTTTCTAACTATTTTGTGCAGGATTTCTATTTGACAGTTT
>CAYXHN010000004.1:21516-23786 GCA_964464955.1 uncultured Methanosarcinales archaeon | reverse complement strand
TTTCTCCTAAAAACAAAGATAAAAATCCTGCAAAGATAAGCAATAGAATTAGTGCATTCTTAAATTGACTGATGAAAAGAGTAACTGCAGTAAGTTTTTTTTCTTTCTGCAGCTCATTATAACCAAATTCTTTTAATCTTCTTTCAGCCTCATTTCTAGTTAGGCCTTTTTCAGAGCTTTTTAATGACTTGATTGCTTCTAATACGTCTATGTTATAATAATCCACCATATACATCCCTTTTTTATTTTATGCTCCTCAACAATATTCCAGTAAAAGCAAGGTAAACTGTTATTATAAAGAAACCAAAACCAACAAAATATAATGTCTGCTGAATGTTAGTCATTTGAAATTCAATACTCCAAAGATAAAAAGTAATTGCAAGATAAGCTAGAATATAAACAACGCTGATTATTAAAATAGGCCCCGCTAACCTTCTGTTTATTTTGATCCAAGGAGAATACTTATCCAATTTTGCTAATATTTTGTCATTTTGCATTTTTATAACCTCTTTATTCTTCTTGGTTTTTTAATTTTTCTAATTCTTCAAGCATAAAATTTTCAAATTGTTTAGAGATTATTATTCCTTTCTTTTTGCAATAATCTCTGTATTCATCATAAACTTTTGAATTGACCTTTAATGTAACATTTTTGGATTCCATTAGATCTAGGGTAAATATGTGCACATATTTATAAATATTTCTTTTTTTATTGATATGGCGGAACTCCCCCTTAACAAATAAACTAAAACGACGACTACTAAATGTCCTCCCCTGATGTTTGTTCTTGATGTACTAAGAAATCTAAGATTTCTGGTGCGTAAAAATACAAAGTATTTTTTGCACACAAAAACATTAGTTTTTGTTGTGTCCCAAAAAGTTTCACTTTTTGAGGATGTCTCTTCGCTCTCTTGATAGAACGCTCTCTTTTCCGACGAAATTTTTCAATACGTTGTATGGAAAAAGGATTTAACAGGATTTCCGATGTTTAAAAACTAATCAAAAAATATAAAAACAATCAGATAAGCTGATCAAGATCCTCTTCTAGAGAATCAAGCTCTGAGAGATTTATGTCTTCTTCTATGTCATCGATGTCTTCTATATCTTTTTCTATATCTCCTATCTCAGCAGATTCTTCACTCGTATCATCTGTAGACTCAATAGGTTCAGGAGGAGCGATTTCCCTGCACCCTGAGATAAGTAAAAAGACTATCACTGCAACAGTAATTCCAAAGACGATTATCTTTTTCATCTTATATCACCTTTCTCCATGAGTTCATATATCTTTCTATTCATCTTCTTCCTCATCTTCGGATTCAGTTTCATCTTTATCATCTGTCTCTTCTTCATCTTCCAGCTCTTCCTCTGTCTCTTCGATTACACCTTCCTGCTTTGCTTCTCTTATCTCTCTTAGAAGACCTTTCAGTATCTCGTGCGCTTTCTTAAGGGCATCATGGGACTCCTCTAAAAGCTCCTTTGCCTCTTCTGAAACTTCCTCTTTGTCATCTGCTGTAAGTACACCTGCATATTTGCTTTTTGCAGATTCATAATTTTCTTCTGCTTCAGAAAGCCTTAAAGAAAATTCTTCAAACAGTTTTTTGGAATCTTCGACATCATAACCCTCTTCTTCCATCCTGGAAACTATCCTGTCAAGCTTGTCTTCAAGAACATTCATCCTCTGGGTTATTCCTCTGAGCCTGGCGTTTATCATCTTACCAAGTGCAGCCTTTGCAGAAAATTTGACTGATCTTTTCCATGCTTTTTTGATTGTATTTGCTGCCTCTCCTACTTCCTCGATATCGCTTTCTTCATCTATGCTCTCTATAACCTCTCTTGCATCCACCATCTCAGCTATCTTTTCTTCTATATCTGCAATTATATCTGATCTCTCATCTTCATCAAGATCTTCAGAATCTTCAACCTTCTCTTTTATCCTGTCAAGAACAGCAAGAACCCTGTCTGCAGCATTAAGAAGCATCTTTTCTGCATGGACCTTATATCTTCCTCTTAGCTTTTCACATTCTTCAGAATCATCCCCTTTGCATCCGGTCACTTCTGATCTTATTTCTGTAACCTTTTCTCTGGCTTCCATATAGTTTGTTCTGGCTTCAACCATATTTTCCCTTGCTTTGAGAACTCTCTGTTTCGCTTCAGTTTTCTTCTCTATTATTTTGTTCCTTACAGCTTTTTTTGCACTGGTTTCATCATCTTCCAGCTCTTCATCATCTTCCAGCTCTTCATCATCTTCCAGCTCTTCATCATCTTCCAGCTCT
>CAYXHN010000004.1:0-21416 GCA_964464955.1 uncultured Methanosarcinales archaeon | reverse complement strand
CATCATCTTCCAGCTCTTCATCATCTTCCAGCTCTTCATCATCTTCCAGCTCTTCTTCATCCTCATCGCTTTCTTCTAGGTCTCCTGTTTCTTCTTCATCATCTTCATCTTCTGTCTCTTCTGCAGAGATAACAACTGCTTCTGATGTAATTTCTTCAGCAAATGCTAAAGGCACCATACTCAACACTATCATCATTATAACCAATAAAACACTTGTATTTTTCATTTTTTATTCCTCCGTTTTGGGTTAAAATATAAAACGCAGGAATCGCTCCTGCGCAAATAGATACAACCCGGTTAAGGTCAATACCAATTAACCCAACACATATATTGTTGATATTGTTTATAAATAAACTTATCAGATAAAGGAATTAAAACTTCAAGATACCTGTTAAAACTTCATAAAAGGTTATTTAGCTTTTTTAAACTTCATAGGGGTCAAATAGAGGTTTTTACAGAAAAAAGCAAACTTTTTAAACGATTTATTATTCAGGAATAAGATGGCCAAAATATCCTATCTGTTGATGTTGTTACTTGTTTCAAATATAGCATTGGCTGCAACTATAGAAGGAAATATATACTCTTTTGATCTTGAAAAAAGGAACAATACGCTAGTTACAGTCGATTCGACGCCTCCTCAGTCTATAGTCTCAAAAGACTCAACATATTCCTTTGAGCTTGACAAGGGAGAATACATTATAGATGCAGCGTATAAAGAGAATAATACTGTAAAAGAATCTGTAACCGAGAAAATCAAGATAGAGAAAGACGGAACATACAGGCTTGACCTTATACTTTTTCCCGATCTTGAAGAAGATATCAGCCTTCTTGAAGAGACAGATAATCCGGTCGTAGACACAGGCATATTCAGCAGGCAGATAAGCATATTTGATATGGTGATGCTTCTTGTTGCAGTTATGGGATTCGCACTGATGGGATTTCTGATAATAAGGTACAGGAGGATGCTCAATCAGGTATCTAAAGAGATAGAAAAAGCAGCAGAAAAGACAGACATATATGACGAATCAAGAAAGATACTTAATTTCATAAAAGAACAGGATGGAAGAACAACACAAAAAGATATAAGAGAAAACTTTCCTTCTTCTGAATCAAAGATATCTATGATAATCTCTGAGCTTGAAGAAAAGGACATCATAAAAAAAATAAAAAAAGGCAGAGGAAATATCATTCTTTTGAAGTAATTTTAAATAATTTGAAGTAATATATCGTTCAGTGGAACTTTAGTTCCACATTGCATATCCGTGGCTACGGCGGAAAACGTAGAAGATAAAAAAAGGCAGAGGAAATATCATATTGCTTAAGCAGGATGATTGATCCCTGATGCGCTTTCTTCAGATACAGGCTAATGCTTCAAAATAACATCAGTTTTTTAAATGTAATATGAGTTTCAATAAAGATGCTTGAACCTATTATAGATTATATTTCAGGAAATAAATATCTGTTTGCAGCAGTCATATTTATAGTATTCTATATCCTTTCAGAACTTGTTGTACTCATATCAGAAAAGATATTCCTGAGATTTGCAAGAAAGACAAAAACAGACCTAGACAACATCCTTGTAAAAAGGACAAGCAAGCCCATATCCCTTCTTTTGGTAGCGATAGGCATAAAGCTCTCATTGGCATCCATCTCTCTGCCTGAGAAAGCTTCTTTTATAGCTTCAGGAATAAGCTCATCTTTTTTCATGCTAGTGCTTGTATACCTGATATACAGTATAATAGATACTTTGATCAAGCATTGGGGTGTAAGCATAGCAAAAAAGACAAGCTCTACGATGGATGACCATCTTGTAGCATTGCTTAGCAAGATGCTTAAACTTGCTTCCGCGATAACCATATTCCTTCTTATATTAAATGTATGGGGCATAGAGATAGGTCCTTTGCTTGCTGGACTTGGGATAGGCGGCATTGCAGTCGCTTTTGCACTGCAGTCAACATTAGGAAACATTTTCGGAGGAGTTTCGCTTATACTTGACAAGAACGTGAGCATAGGAGAGTATATTGCCCTTGACCAGGACACTATGGGAGTAGTCAGGGATGTAGGACTGAGAAGCACAAAGATACAGACTTTTAATAATGAGATAATCATAGTTCCTAATAGTGAATTGGCAAACAAGAGGCTGCAGAACATCGCCCAGCCAGACCCGTCTGCAAGGGTTGTCATCTCCTTTGGAGTTGCTTACGGAAGCAAGGTAGAAAAGGTAAAAGATATAGTCCTCAAAGAGATAAGCAAGATCAAAGGCATAGACAGTTCAGATGAAGACAAGAAACCTTTCGTAAGATTCATAGAGATGGGTGATTCTGCACTGCTGTTCAAGGCATTCTTCTGGATGGATGACTACACAGAGAAATGGAGGGCCATGGACGAGGCAAACACATTGATATACAATGCGCTGAACAAGAACAAGATAGAGATCCCATTCCCTCAGATGGATGTACATGTGAAAAGAAGATGAAGAATAAATCCAAAAATTACGAAAAACTGCTGGAAAGGCTTCACAACTGGAGCAACATAGGCAAGATAACAAAATTTAAAGAGAAAAAGATAAAAGGGAAAAAAGTTGAACTTGGAACTATTGTAGATGAAGTCTCTCAGATACAGCACAATGATCCTGAATACAAGCATTTTATACAGAAGATAGAATACAAAGAGCAAATGTTCAAGGGACTTAAATATTCAGGCACAGGTTACCGGATGTGCTATTACACTATAGACGCAAAAGAGACAAAGATAGCTTTTGGCCAGTTTGCCTGCCACATGACTGAAAAAGACTTCACAGAACTCATGAACAAGGCAAAAGACAAGGGATTTTTCTAGAACATCCCCGAGGCAATCTTTCCAGAAACAAACACTTCTAAGAATCCAGCAGCAATTATCATCAAAGCAGATATTAGCAACAACACCAAAGCATCTGCCAATACATTCTTGAATCCTTTGCTTCCTGCCTTCTCCCTCACCAATGCTCTCGAGACAACTCCTCCTGCAATAGCAGCCAACAAAAAACCTCCAAGCTCAGGCACAAGGTGTATCAGGAACAGCCCAAAAACAAGCCTGCTTCCAACCTCTTTCATAACATAATCTATGAAAGATGCAAACACAGAAGCATTCAATACAAGAAGGAACAAAGCTCCGGCTCCATAGAAAACTGAAAGCACAAAAGCTATGATAACTACCATAAGATTCTGTGTGATTATTCCTGAAAGCCTCGCCATATTATCTCCTTCAGCAAAGTCAAGATCTCCTCTGACCTCTAAAAATTCATTTTGATAAGAAAAAACTTCAGGTATTAAAGCCCCTAAAAAAACAAATGCAGCAAATATCCCTAAAAATAAGAATAAAAAGACTTTAAATATGTCTCTGTGATTATGATAAAACTTTTTTAACCCCTGCCTGCTTTCCATCTTCTCCTCGATGGCCAGCAAGACGTATATAGAAGGCACCAGCAACAATGTTGTAGTAAAGAGCATAGCTATAGAGATATCATCTTTGAAAAAATATACAGAGACAATATATCCCACAAATACATAAAATATCCCAAGCAAAAATATAAAAGCAGAATGCTTTTTGATATTCTCTGATTCAAGAAACTGCTCAAATACCATCTTCAGTTAAAATAGTTGTTCCAGTCTATGCCTTTTTTCTTCTTCCTGCTGAAGACAAAAAGTATTCCTATTATGATCGTAAACAATAATACTGCCCACATGTTGGACACTATGCTGCTGTTAAACCATGATGATGCTGCTCCAACTCCCGGACTTGGTTCTCTCGGCTCATCAGGAGCTGTTTTTTCCTCTGTTATGTCCATCTCTCCGGATGACTCTTCCTCTTGTTCTTCTTCAACAGGACATTCTCCGCAGTCTTCAGGACAGTTTCCACAGTCTTCGTTAACAGCTGATGCAGATGTACATACTCCGTCTCCACAGTATAGGCCTTCTCCAGAGCTTCCTGATGAAGAACTATCTTCAGAAGACTGCTGCTGTACAGGCGCTGTTACACTAAGCTCTACCTCAGCAGAATGCTCATAACCTACTGGATCTAGGATAGCTGCTCTTATAGTATATGTTCCTGCCTGCTCAGCAGAAAAGGTATAATCATAGTTTCCATCTTCGATGATTGCATTCGCAGTACCATTCACAAGATAAAGCATGATGGAATCTTCAGGAACAGCTCCTCCGTCATCTAATGATGCAGTTCCTGTAATCTCGACATCCTCTCCTTCTTCCACACTTGCAGGATCCAGGCTGATAGTAATGTTATATCCCTGTATCAGCTCAAACTCGTCAACCACTATATTTGCATTTCCCAGGGAGTCATTTGCAGTTATAGTTATATTATATGTTCCTAATGCATAACTTACATCTGTTTCTATAACTCCTGAATATATATCTCCCTCTGCAGTAATGTTCAGCTCATCTTCAAACCATATTTTAACAGCATCTACACCGCTTGGGTCTGTTATATTTGCATCAAAATCATGATCCTCTGTCCTTGCAACATATGTGATATCACTAGAAATATCAGGGCCTGTAATATCTGTGACGATTAAGTTTCTATCTTCTGAGACCTTTAGATTGCCTGCATCATCAGAGCATTCAACTCTCCATGTATAGTTTTCCATAGGCAGTATCCTGCTGATGTTCGCGCTGCCATTTACATCTTCAGTAGCTTCTAAAATTCCATTTACATAAACACTGCAGTTTAGGATATCATCAAGATTGTCATCTGCATCAAACACAAAATCCACGTGCACATCTGAGGTCGCATTTTGTTCAGGAGATGATATGTTGATAACAGGAGCAGTCCTGTCAACAATAAAGACAAATCCTTTCACGACAATATTTCCTGCCGCGTCTTCAGCAGTCACTGTAAGTATGTTCTCACCTTCAGGCAGTTCAGAAGAATTAAGGCTTATGCTGTAATTTATATTCTCTAATTCATAATTGTCAGTAACATCTATATCTATTATGACTCCATCTCCGATAAGTGAATTATTTGCAGGCGCTGCAAGCTCTATCTCAGGAGCAGTATTGTCTATTATTATATCTCTTGAATTTGATTCTGCTTCTAGTCCTACCCAATCTTGGCATCTCACTTTCCATGCATGGATCCCTTCCTCTACAGAAGACATGTCATAATTGACTGAAGCAGCATCCCCATTGCCAACAACTGCAGAATCTATATCTTCTCCATCTACGACTAATGTACATTCAAGTGAAGGTGCAAGATTATCTGTTGCATTGAACAAGAATAATGTATTGTTCCCTGCATAGCTGCCGTTTTCAGGAGATATAAGATTTACTTCAGGAGATGTTCCGTCAAATCCAACATCTCCGTCCAAGGTGCTTGATTCCAGAGCATTATTATATACAGAAAACTCAAAACACATCCTGTTTCCTTCCTCATAACCAGAAAGATCAACTCTTTCAGTACATGTTCCGTTGCTGCAGTCCAGTCCTATATTATATACTGTAATATTTGTTGCATTTGCACTGCAGTCCCAATAGCTGAAACTCGCATTCTTTATCCCTGTCTCAGGATCCTCTGTATCTATAGAAACCACTTGATCAGATATGCCCTCTCTTAGAAATCCTCCGTCTGAAGGAATATTATTTGAAACATTGGGAGAAGTATCATCATTTAATATAGTGATCTGGATTATATCTGTTGTCTCGCCGTTTCCTTCTGTGATTATCTCTATATCTGAATCAGCGTTGTCATCCACTAATCCGGCTTTTGCATAAAACTGGAACAATGCTATCATATTGTTCTCTATATCTCCGTCATGCCACACTATATTATCTTCAGAAAAATTGCTTTGCCATCCGTTAAAATTGACAACTCCTTCAACTTCAAGATTCTCTGTATTTACTCTTACTTCTTTGATTACCTCTTCCTTGAAAAGATTGTCTACAGTGAGATTGAACAGCATTTCATTTGTCTCGTATAAAGAAACAGGAACTAGGCTTACATCTGCATCAGGTGCAGCATAAACAAATGCAGCTAGAATAATCACTACTAGCACACACACCTCTTTTACCCTCATCTTAATGTATTATAAAACCCTTTTAGTATATAAATATTACTATTTTGTATACTGGTGTAGGCAAGCATTTAAAAGAAAAATATTGACCATTCTTTAGTGAAACTTAAATATTATATACTCAAGAATCCATTATATCTTTAAGGGGTGGTTATATGCGTTTTGAAAAAGTATTGGTGATAGTATGCGCTTTTGTTTTAGGAGTGATTGCTACAGTATTTGTGCAGGGCTCAGAAAGCAGGTATGCCTTTTCAGAAAACGCAGTTTCTGTAGAATCTCCTTCTGACCATATCGATGATGAAGACCTTGTCGTATTAAAGGACAAGGCCATGATAGAAAAAGAGAACATAATCTGGGCAAGAGTAAAGGACACTCATTCAATGGAGCCTGTCCTGAATGCAGACTCTGTCTCCCTTGAATTAGCACCTCAAGACACCTCATTTATAGACAAAGGGGACATAATCTCGTTCAGGCAGGACTCCAAGTTTATCATCCACAGGGTCATCTTAACAGGCCATGACAATCTGGGATGGTTTGCAGTTACAAAAGGAGACAACAACAAAGAACCGGACCCGTATAAGGTAAGATTTAAAGACATCAAAGGGGTTGTTGTCGGAATATTATATTAGAAGCGATATCTTGCTTTTCTTTTCTTTTTTTATGCTATCAAAACATTTTTAGATTTGAAACATTCACTAAATCTATCATATATACTTCCTGCATGCTTTGGTTTCCTGTATTTTTAATGGGATGTTTTTTTCTCTTGCCAATATGGATATGTGGGAAGTATAGGCTCCCCCTTCGCATATGATCCCTTTTAGTTTGTCCATATATTCTCCAATCTCACAATACAGTTGAGGAGTTACTAAAATAACTCCTTTTGGAGGAACCTTTCCATTGAATCTGAAATAAGGACCTTCTTTAAAATTGCCTTTCACTATAACAATCCCTTTAGATTCTTTATAGTTTATATTTTTCCAAGTTTTTGTTTCATGGTCTATTTGAATTAAGTTTCCAATCTTTTTTTTTGATTCAAGGTCAACATTTAAACTGCCTTTTTTCAATAGCATATCAATTTTTTCCATATACTTTCCCCTAAGGCCAATAGTATCCTTTTTTAAAGAATCATAGGCCAATGAAAGTAAAAGATTGTTTTCAAAAAGTAGATCTAAATCATTAGATTCTAATTCTTTAATAAATTTTTTTTCTTTTTTGATGTATAACCTGCTAAATTTTATGATATCAAGAAAATTTAGTTTTATTTGTTTTTGTAAACTTCCTGCAATAAAATACTGAGAAGATATTTTCAAAAAGCATTTTTTGGGCAGTTTTATCTGCTTGTGAAAATATTTATCAAATATTCTTGGCATCATATTACAGTACAGCTCCAGGTAACCTTTTGAAGAATGCTCCCTTTCTGGAATAATTTTGCAAAAATCGTTTTCAATCCAATTTTCTTCACCCAGTTCTTGCAATTCCATCTTTAGATTGATCATATTTCTATCAAAATTGGCATTTTTTGTTATTGGTCTTACCTGTACAAATGATGGTTGTTTTATGTTTATGAACTCTATATCGCATGCCCCAAAGTTCTGATATATCTTTAAACATTCTTGATATAATTTATCGTATTTTTTAAGATTTGCAGGAAGTAAACTTACAAAAGGCATAATCTTTCCAGAGGTTACTCCTTCAAAAATATTTGAATATTCTACTATCATCTCATTTTTTGATTTGCAGAATATAACTCCTGATTTACCTTCTATAAATTCCTGTATTATCACTTCTTCAACCTCTTTAAGTAATTTTTTTGTAAATTTCTTTACTCGCCCATATTTTAAAGGTCCGAATGTCTTAAACTGTCCAGCATTAGAATTCTTATATTGGTCTTCATCTTTAGATGAACTCCTGACCATGTATTTTTTAGATCTATCCAAGATAGGAAAATCTTTAATTGAATCTATGGAGAAAAATTTTGGAACTTTTACAATCTTGTTCAATTCTTTTATTCTGGAGGATTTTGATTCCATTTTAGAATAATCCTAACACTCTGGCCAAAATCGCGAATAACAATGATACAATGCCGAGCGTCATAAAAATAATCCTATATTTTTTTATATTAGAAAGGATAAACATCGAACCTGAGATGATCAGTAAGGAAATATACCCTATAATCGGCCCAATGAATGGAATGATTGTTGTGGAGGGAATTGCGAAAACATATTTAACCTGGACAGCAAAAAATACTAAAGATATTAGAATAAATTTTTTGTTCTTCATTTTATATCCAGATAATAACCTTCAAATTTTCCCCCTTGTGAATCTAGACGAATTCCGAATATATTGGCGAAAAAACATGTTGGATTGTCATAGCATATGGCTATTGAATGATTCTTGTTCATGAACCTCATCAGCTCACCCCATTCTTCAGAAGTCATGTCTCCGGCAGTATAATCTGTAGAATAAACTGGATCACCCTCTTTCTTGACAAATATGTTTTTACGATTAATATCAACATAATAAACATCTTTAAAATATTCTAATTTGTCTATGATCTTTTTCCTATTTGGAAATATATTTACCTGATTATAGCTCTCCCAAAATTCAGGGAATTCTTTAGATTTCTCATAAAGTCCCTTAGCACCATCACTTAATACGAAAGCAGAAATATTTTTAGAATTCAGGAAACTAGCTGCGAGTCCAGATCTGCCAGCCCCGTCTCCGTTATAATCGCTTTCAAAACAATACAACACGATTGTTTTTTCCTTTGAAATTTCATTGAGTTCCATTAAGACATTTTCGTTTCTTATTATGTCAGCAGTCCTATAATTCAATGCGCCGGGGATATGGGATCTTTCAAATTCCTCTTTCTCACGCATATCTATAATCTGGTAATCGCTGTCATTAAAAACTTCTTCTATTTCGACGGTTTCATAGTTAAGTTCAGAATTAACAAGGGGCCTTTCTGTGAGAGCATCATATAACTTAACTTGATCATATAATAAGCTTATTTGAAATATTAATAGTATGATTATCAAAATTATGAAAAAGTTTCTTAATAATCTCCATTTCATGATCAAATGAATAATCTCTTATTTTATAAATATATGTTTTTAGTTTATCTGCCTATCGAGCAAGGATACTATCCAATTTAGTGTGTAGATGAATTGCTTCTTATGATGAGATCAAAGATATCATCTTGAATACTCAGATATCTTTATATCAAGTGTTTTCCATCTCTTGTCAGGCAGCTGTCCGATCTTCCAGCCAGCAGGTTTGTCAGGCCACTTTGTTCCTGTTGTCTCAGCAGGATAATATTTAATCCCTTTGTGCGAAAAATACTCGCCTTCAAAATCTCCTGCAATGCCTACCAATACATGAGCCATTTTATCTTCATAAGCAGGAACAAAGAGATATGCAAAATCTACTCCTGCTGCAGCAAGCATAGACCCTGCAAGGATTGAAAGGTCTTCACAGTCCCCGCAGCCTTCAGCTATTGTCTCTATCGGGGTTTTAACATGATTGTATCTGTCAGGCATATAGACATGCTTTTTTACAAAGCCCATTATATTTTCAGCATCCTTTTCTTTGTTTCCGGAAGGGATATGGAGATTATTATTTAGGATCTCGATCAATTCTCCATCATGGGGGCTTGTGTATCCTGGAATATCTTCAGCAGAAGCATTTCCTCTATATCTCTTTTTTAAGATATAATCATTAGTATCGATGTGCACCTTATGGGTCTTGCCTCTGATATCAAAAAATCTGACTATCGTAGAATCATGATTTGCTGTTTTATCATCATTGGGAAAAGAAGCCCCCATATCATACCTTGCTCTTGAATAATAAGAATCCTTCAAGGTATCAAGCCCTACTGCTGCCAAACCGGCTATGGCCAGGCTCATCATAGTGTTCATTACTTTCTTGTACATAAGATAGAAATATTATATTTCATTTAAAAAGATTAGGAAAAAAATAAAAAAAAGATTTATCATTTAAGGAATACTAATCCCGCAAGTATAA
Source organism: uncultured Methanosarcinales archaeon (assembly GCA_964464955.1). Classification (GTDB taxonomy): domain Archaea; phylum Nanobdellota; class Nanobdellia; order Woesearchaeales; family WJKL01; genus WJJM01. Next base: position 11,332 of record CAYXHN010000004.1, on the reverse strand, counting down.
ATCCTACAGTATACCAGCTTATATTCCAAAAGTTCCATACCCCAAGATCCTGAAGCAGAAACAATACTCCTACAATCACAGATAGCGATGCGCAAAACCTGCATAACCCTGCATCACATACCATGCATGCAGATACTTTTTCTTTGGAAACATCTGCCTTTTTGGTTCTTTTCTTTTTAGCCATTTTTTTCACCTCTTTTTTAGTGCTTCTTATACCATATCAATGCCGGAGAAAACGCCACTGCAAGATTTATCGCTGCTGTAAGTATCAGTGCACTTAAAAGAAGATTTGTCTCAACTCTGAATATATACAGAAGATAATAGAAAAATCCATACAATGCCAGTTCCGATACAACAGCTAGTGTAGCTTCAACCTCATCCATAATATCACATCATATTTTAAATTCTATCTCCTTGTCTGCAACATTCTTGACTATCTCTCTTATAAGAGAATCGACCTTAATGCCAAACTTCAGTTTTCCGTCTTTGTTTGTCCTAACAGCAACAGTCTTTGCTTTTTCTTCTTTTTCTCCTACATTCAATACTACTGGAATCTTCTCAAGCTGAGAGTCTCTCACTTTCCTTCCTGTGCTTTCAGCTCTTTCATCAAAATCAACTCTTATCCCTGCTTTTTTCAGCTCATCAACGACTTTCAGAGCATATTTATTAAAATCATCTGATACAGCCATAACCCTAACCTGTAATGGAGCAAGCCATAGCGGAAACCATCCTGCAAAATGTTCTATGAGTATTCCCATGAATCTTTCCAGGCTTCCGTATATAGCACGATGAAGCATCACTGGCCTGTGCTTTCTTCCATCCTGTCCTTCATAAGTCAAGTCGAATTTTTCAGGCATGGAAAAGTCCAGCTGGATCGTTCCGCACTGCCAGCTTCTCCCTATAGCATCCTTTACATGATAATCTATCTTTGGACCGTAAAAAGCTCCATCTCCTGGATTTAATTTATATTTTATTTTCTTGGCTTTAAGAGAATCAGAAAGTATTTTCTCAGCCTTGTCCCAGAGTTTTGGATCGCCCATAGCTTTTGCTGGCTTTGTAGAAAGTTCAACCTCGTATTTGAATCCAAAAGTGGAGTACATCTTTTCTATAAGATCAAAAAGCTCTATTATCTGTTCTTCAAGCTGCTCTTCCATGCAGAAAACATGTGCATCATCCTGGGTAAAAACTCTGACCCTGAACAACCCTGATAAAACTCCAGAAAGCTCATGCCTGTGGACCAAGCCAAATTCTCCTGCCTTGATAGGCAGTTCTTTGTAGGAATGCTGTTTTGCTTTATACACAAGGAGATTGCCAGGGCAGTTCATAGGCTTTACAGCATACTCCTGATCATCTATCCTGGTAAAGTACATATTGTCCTCGTAATGCTCCCAATGCCCCGACTTCAGCCAAAGGGATTTGTTGAGTATTATAGGAGTCTTATTAAGCTGATAATCCAGCTTTCTCATCTCCAGGGACATGAACTCCTTCAGAGATTCCCATATAAATGTCCCGTTGTTATGGAAGAAAGGCATTCCAGGAGCCTCGTCATGTATTGAAAACAGTTCCATAGCCTTTCCTATCTTCCTATGATCCCTTTTCTCAGCCTCTTCCTGCAATTTCAAATATTTTTTCAGTTGTTTTTCTTCAGGAAATGCTATTCCGTATATTCTTTGCAGTTGTTTGTTCTTGGAGTCACCTTTCCAGTATGCTCCCGCTATCTTTGTTAATTTAACAGCCTTTATCTTTCCAGAATCAGGAACATGCGGTCCCCTGCAGAGATCAGCAAAATTTCCAAGCCGATATACAGAAGGATTTTCAACATCTTCCAGCAGTTCAAGCTTGTACGGCTGATCTTTGAAGATCTTTTCAGCTTCTTTCTTGGAAACATCTTTCCTTTCAAAAGCTATATCTTCCTTTATTATCTTCTTCATCTCAGTTTCTATCTTTTCAAGATCCTCTTCAGAAAAAGGCTCTTTAACGTCAAAATCATAATAGAACCCGTCCTCAACAGCCGGCCCTATACCAAATTTTACATCTTTAAACAGTCTCTTGACAGCTGCAGCAAGGACATGAGCAGCAGAATGCTTGAATATGTCTTTTCCTTCATCATCTTTGAATGTTATTATCTTCACTTCAGAATCTTTCTTTATCTCATAAGAAAGGTCAACCAGTTCTCCATTCACTTTTGCAGCCAAAGCAGCCTTGGCCAACCCTACTCCTATATCTTCTGCAATCTCCTTTGGGGTCGCCCCTTCTTTATAATTCACCTTAGTCCCATCTGGAAATGTTATCTGCATCATGATGATCGATTTAGAAATTTACTATATAAATGTATCGAAATCCAAAGGATTTCGGACATTTATGCCCGAGAATCTTTGATTATCTTTGTATAAATGTATCGAAATCCATGAAAGATTTCAAACATTTATGCCTGAGAATCTTTCTATAGATATAGCGTTTAAAGCAATTTTTCAGTAAGATTTAAAATAAAATATGAGTTTTACAGGAAATATGGTTTGCATATTGGAGAAAATTGAAAAATATCTAAGAGAACTTCCTGAGCATCATAAGCGTCTTAGGGACAGGGCAACATTAAAGAACAGGGTAAAAAAAGAAATTGGTGCTTATACAAGAAAATCTGATTTTGAAGACCAGTCTCCATTCTATTTTGAGCAGATAAAAGAAGTATCAGAACTTTCAGATCATCTATCCTGCGAAAACCTGAAAAAAGCAGAGCAGTTTTATCATGAAGAGACAGCAAAGGGCAGGAATGTATTTTATGCAAGGGGTTTTATTCTCAACAACCAAAGCAGGCACTACAAAGAAACAGAATACGCTGTATCATCAGATAGTATGTTCAGGAGCATCACAAGAAAAAAGAAATTAGAAAAGCCATTATTTCTTAAAAAATATTAGTCACTAATCGGATACATCAGAAACATCAGCTTTAAATACCCTTAACAGCAGTATTCCTTATGAACCAGAAAATAAAAAATATTGGCCTGACTGCATTGGCAGCTGTTGCATTTAATACTGCTGCCTATATAGGGCTGAAACGTTCTGCTGAAGTTGACTTCTATAAGCAGAATGCTGCAGATCTGAAAAAACAGGAAAGCTTGCCTCAGAAAGAGCTTGCAGAATTTCTCAGAGAAACAAAAGAAAAAGACAGGCTGCAGAGCAGCAGACTGGAAAAGTCTATTGAAGAGTTTCAGGATAACTGGTCAGATATCCAGAAAAACAAGATAAGAAGGATAAGGAGAGATGAGCTTAAAGAGCCTGACGGAGAGATATTTTATTTCAGGCCTGAAAAACAGGAGAAACAGAAAAAAAGATCAAAAGAACCTATAAAAAACAAAAGCATAGATAAGCTTGTGATAGCATATTCAAAGGCAGCATCAGAGAAAACAAAAGTTGACCCAAAACTGATCTACATGACTGCATGGACAGAATCAGGAAAATGGCTCAATAAGGGCACATTAGATGTGCCTGAAAGATACGAGCCCGCTTTCCAAAAAAGATATGTAGATCCTCTATTCAGGGTAAAGAACAACAGATTAAGAAAAAACAGATACTCAGAATGGTTCTTTGATGTCCATAATATAGATCCTAAAGCAGATATAAACACCTATAAGGGGAAACTGGAAGAGTTCAAAAAAGATCTTTCAAAATCATATGGTGCCTGCCAGGTCATGGGTCTGAATGCACTAGCACTGGGATTTAAAAGTCATCCAAAAGAACTTGGAAAATTCTACAACAGCATCATAGCAGGAGCAAAGATGATCAAGCTAAATCAGCACAAGACAAGGTCAAATCCGATTAAAGTAGCAAGAGTATACAACACAGGAAGCTTATACAGGAATCCTACAAAAAACCATCTCAAAAGGGCAAAGAAATATTATGATCAGGCAAGAAAAAAATTCTAGATTACCAGTCAAAATTCCATCTTGGGCTTTTGTTGATGCGATCAAGTGATTTTTGCTTACATCTGTTTCTATTACAGTCTCTTCTATTGTATCAGATATCTTCTTGACCTTTTCTCAGTTAACATCAACACCAACCCCAAAGAATTCGTATTCTTTCAAAAGCTGGTCATATATCCTTATCTGTTGTTCAAGTATTTTCTTGACATCTTTTTCCTTTTTTCTCAACATCTCAAAGGATTTCAACAGATGGGTTATCTTAGTGGCCCTGTCAGGGATCTCTTTGAAGGCCCTTATTATCTCTTTGAGGTCTGAACCAACATCAAATTTATCTTTCCTGGGCTTCTTCAGACCGAGTTTTTCTTATATCTTCCATCCATTTATAGTCATAATCATCTATCGTATAAAATCATATTTAAATCTATTATTTATTTTTACCACCTCTTGGTAACATGGATAAATCACAACTTTTATAAATAGCTTGTTTATATCTCCAAACCCTATGGGAAGAATCAAAACATCATTGATAAAGAGAATAACTTTGGATTTGTTCAGGAAACACGGGGACAAGTTTAAGAAAACGTTTGAAGATAACAGAGAACTTGTTGGACAGTTTGCAGATATTTCCAGCAAAAAACAGAGGAATATCATAGCTGGATACATAACAAGACTAGTAAAAGAACAGGAATAAGGAGGGATCCATATGGCAGAAGAAGAAAAAGCTGCAAAATCTGAAAACGACAACAGCATATTTGTAGGCGGAAAACCCTTTATGAATTATGTAACTGGAGTTGTTATGCAGTTCACGACAAAGAATGCAGATGAGGTCATCATAAAGGCAAGAGGAAAATACATCTCAAGGGCTGTTGATGTAGCTGAGGTTGCGGCAAAGAGATTTCTTGAAGGCACAGTAGATGTAAAGCAGATAGAGATAGATTCTGAAGAGTTCAAGAACAAAGAAGGAAAACAGGTCAGAGTCTCTACAATAGAGATAACCCTGGCAAAGAAATAAGGTGAAAATATGATAGCTGTTATAGTGATATTGGTTTTGGCATTGATTGGATTGTCAGCAGTATTTTACGCAAAGAACAAAAACCTTAAGCCTGAGAAATACATATGGGTAGGACAGGGAGAAGACCCATTTAAACGAGAATAGATTTCTTTATTGAAAATTTCAATTCCAAAAATTTGCCAGCTATAGTGCGAGTCAGTAATATTCCTCACTTCATTGCGGAGATGGGACGAGCAATAATCATCAGCAAATTTTTGTTATTTATTACAAACTGGGTTTAATACCTCGCAGCTCTGCTTCGACTGTTGCCACTTTCCAGCTCGAATTTTTATTTTTAGCAGATAAGTTTTTAAACTGTATTCCTTTAGATAATCTTGCGGGCCTGTAAGCTAATGGATACTTCGTCCAGAAAAGTTTGGGCGCAGCCGAAAAGACTCTCCGGCTTCGGAGACAAAGTCAAAGACACCGGAAAATCAGGGTTCGAATCCCTGCAGGCCCGTCTTTCTTTAAACAAGGAAATTGTTTTTATGCATGCTCAAGAGCAAGTGACCCGAGCCCGAAGAGGAACATAGTGACAGACGGCGAGCATGCTATCTGTCTTTGACCGATAATGGTCACGAGTTATTGAAAAATTCCCTAACCTTTATAAGGCAGTAATAATCATAGATATTATGAAACATAGAGTATCTATAAGCATAGATCAGGACATATTGCTGAAGGTTTTTGACAGATTAAGGACTAAAGAGTTTAACTCCAAATCTGAGCTTTTTGAAAAAGCAATAAACAAATTTTTAGAAGGAAATTAGGCTGGATATTTCTCCGGATGAAGATTATGATGCGGGCAGAGGTTTTAGAAAATGCAGCCTTCCCAGATAAAAATTATACAGGAGAGAAATTCATTTTTGGTTAAAAGTTCTTTAAGATGGCACAATCCACAGGCACAAGATGATACAGCTAAAAAACTAGTATAAAAGATAAGCCAACTATCTGCAAACAAGGCTTCAAATTTTTGGATCACGGTTTTCCATGAACAATAGACCAACCCCAGGTAAATAAGATGGACAGATATACATGCTCAGGATCATATGAAAGGATAGATCATTGGCTGAGTCTCCAGGACCTGGGAGATAAAGAAGATGAGTTCAGGCAGTTTTTATACAATTTTTATTCTTCAAATCCAGAATTCAACAGAGAAACAGTTATACAGATGAAATATGAGTTCAATAAGCCAGAAGGGCCTTTATTTTCAGAGATTGATGGATGGGCAAAAGATAGCCTCCTTGAAGGCATATTAACTGCTTACGATAGGCCGATCCTAGATATCATGGCGCTTGATAAACAAAGAGATAACTAATACTAATCTTTTTAAACATGCAGTATCTGCTATGTTCAAGAAATATCATTGCCAATTATTTTCAATATGGAAAATATATCCTGACATTTTTCAGGAACCTAAATTGAAGATAAGTATGAAAACAGCAGCAGCCAAATGTTTGGGATTGCTTATATGTAAAAATGTAAATCCCTCTACAAGAATAGTTTATCCTCACCAGCATCACTGACCAGTCAAGCAATGGCGAAACTATCTGACCATCGGTCAGGATTAAAAATCTATAAGAGACTAAATCCAAAAAATGTCAAACATAGAATTCATGCAGGAGCCGCACAAGAAAAAAGATCTCATCAAGGTACTCAATCCTCTGGTAAAAAAATGGTTTTTCTCAAGATTCAGGGAATTTTCACTGCCTCAGCTATATGGTGTCATGGAGATACACTCAAGAAATAATATCTTAGTTTCAGCTCCGACAGGAGCGACAAAGACATTAACTTCTTTCCTGGCAATCTTGAATGAACTTGTGGATAATGCAGAAAAAGGGATACTGGAGGACAAGATATATGCAGTCTACATCTCTCCGTTGAAAGCTTTGAATAATGACATACAGAAGAATCTTGTAGAACCGCTTAAAGAGATAGAGAAGATTGCAGGAAAAGACCTTGGGATAAGGGTAGCAGTAAGGACAGGGGACACTACCCCCTATGAGAAGCAGAAGATGTCAAAAAAGCCGCCTCATATATTGATAACAACCCCTGAATCGCTTGCCATTGTTCTCTCATCTGTAAAGTTTATATATCACTTAAGAGATGTTCAGTACTGTATAATAGACGAGATACATGCTTTAGCAGACTCGAAAAGAGGAGTGCATCTTTCTTTGTCGATAGAAAGGCTTTCAAGGATGGCTTCTCATATGACAAGGATAGGATTGTCAGCCACAGTTGCTCCGATAGAAGAGATAGCAAAGTTTCTTGTAGGATTCAGGGATGGAAAGCCTAACCCCTGCAGCATAATAGATGTGCAGTTCATAAAAGATCTTGACCTAAAGGTTCTCTCTCCGTTAAAAGACCTCATAAATACCACACCCGAACAGACGCATGAAGCCATGTACAAGCTGATAGACGAGCTCATCCAGTCTCATAAATCAACACTGATATTCACGAACACAAGGGCTGCTACTGAAAGGGTTGTAGATCATCTTAAGAATAAATTTCCCAAAAGATATACAGCCAATCTGGAAGACATGAATCGTGAAGGAGAATCAAAAGGTATAGCAGCCCATCATGGCTCTTTGAGCAAGGAGCACAGGTTCAGAGTAGAGGAAAGTCTGAGGCAGGGAAAGTTGAAGACTGTTGTCTGTTCAACAAGCCTGGAATTAGGCATAGATATAGGATATATTGACCTTGTCATCTTATTATCCTCTCCAAAATCAGTAGCAAGGGCTTTGCAAAGGATAGGCCGTTCAGGGCACAAGCTTCATGAAAAGGCAAAAGGCAGACTGATAGTTCTTGACAGGGATGACCTCATAGAATGCTCTGTACTGTTAAAGTCAGCTATAGAGAAAAATATAGATAAGATACATATCCCTACAGGAGCATTGGATGTTCTTGCCCAGCAGATAGCAGGCATAGCTTTAGAGGGAAAGATAAAGATAAAAGACCTGTTTAAGCTTGTAAAACAGTCTTACTGCTACAGGGATCTTAAGAAAAAAAACTTCCAGCAGATAATAGATTATCTGGCAGGAAAGTTCATCTCTTTGGAAGACAGGCATATATATGCAAGGATATGGTACGACGAAGAGACAGGCATGATAGGAAAGAAAGGAAGATTAGCAAGAGTCATCTACATGACAAATATCGGAACAATCCCTGACGAGTCTTTTATAACAGTCAAGATAGGAACCCAGACCATAGGGCATCTTGATGAAGGTTTTGTTGAGAAGCTAAAGCCCGGAGATGTCTTTGTTTTAGGAGGGGATACTTATACTTTCAAGTATTCAAGGGGCATGGTAGCCCAAGTCACCGCCTCCACCCAAAGACCTCCAACCGTACCAAGATGGTTTTCAGAGATGCTTCCCTTGAGCTTTGACCTTGCAGATCAGATAGGAAATTTTAGAAAGCTCATGAATGAAAAGTTCTCAGTGGGAAGAAACAAGAAAGAGATATTGGAATTCATCCTGGATTATCTTTATGTTGATAAGAATGCTGCAAATGCAGTGTATGAATATATGAAAGAACAATATGAATTTTCAGAGATACCCTCAAACACAAGGATAATAGTAGAGCATACACAGGATGCGAGGGGCCCAGTCACTGTTTTCCACACGCTGTTCGGAAGGAGGGTAAATGACTGCCTTTCGAGAGCTGTTGCCTTTTCAGCTTCGAGGACATTCCACAAGGATGTTGAGATAGGCATAAATGACAATGGTTTTACTGTAAGGACTCCTGCAAAGATAGATATAATGAAAGCATTCAACAGGATAAAATCAGATGAATTAAGGAAAGTGATGGAATTTGCAATCGAGAAGACAGAAGTCATGAAGAGGCGTTTCAGGCACTGCGCTACAAGATCCCTGATGATACTGAGAAACTACAAAGGAAGAAAGAAAAGGGTAGGAAGGCAGCAGGTGGGAAGCATGATACTGATGGCTGCACTGAAACGGATAGACCCAAACTTCAGCATACTTAAAGAAGGAAGAAGAGAGGTGCTGGAAGATCTTATGGATATAGAGAATACAAAGAGAATACTTGAAGGCATAGAAAAAAAAGACATAAAGATCGAAGAGACATCAACTCAGATGCCTTCCCCTTTTGCATTCAACCTCATACTTCAGGGATATACAGACATACTAAAGATGGAGGACAAGATAGAATTTTTAAGAAGGATGCACAACAATGTCCTTGCTAAGATAAGTTTGAAGAAGTGATCATTCAAGCAGATGCTCAAGTCTGCAGGGTTCTGAATCTAACTTTCTTTCATAAAGCTTCAAAGGCTCGTCTTTTTTGAATATTCCTATCGATACATTCTTACCCTTATAGAAATCTCCGAAAACATCCACTCTTTTCTTGAGCTTCATGCCGCTCTTTACTGTTCCAAGCTCATTTTCTACCACAACAGTATAGCCTTCAGTCCTAAGTTTTCCATCTTTTACAAGCTCAACCTGTATGAGATTGGTCTTGTTATCAAGGCAGTATTTTTCCAGAGAAGAAACGCTTTCAAATTCATTCCCCTCGCTGTCCTTGTATCTTCTAAAATAAGATTCTTCTTCAGAATATTCTTTAGCACCCATCTTCTCTGCTTTTCTTATCTCTTGTTTAAATCTTTTCTCAGGACCAGAGCAGCCGTAAACAAACAAAAAAGAAGTCAATACTCCTATCTTGACAAGGTATTTCAGATAATCCATACTATGAATAATGCTTAAATGTTTAAAAAGATTATGAAAAACCAATCACTAACTTTTTAAATACAGGAAGCATAAAATAAAGCATGAATATAACAAAAGACATAGAGATAATAGATCTTGCCCTATATATAAAAAAACATAAAACTTTGATCATAACAGATGCCCATATAGGCTATGAAGAATCTCTGAACAAGCAGGGCATACTTGTTCCAAGGTTCCAGTTCAGTGAGATAATGCAAAGGCTTGAAAAGACACTCAAAAAAGCAAAGCCTGAGACTATAATCATAAACGGAGACATAAAGCACGAGTTTGGGCGTATCTCAGAACAGGAGTGGAGGCTTACTTTAAGGCTGATAGATTTTTTGAGCAAAAACTGCAGAAAGCTTGTACTTGTAAGAGGCAACCATGATAAGATACTCGGGCCCATAGCTGAAAAAAGAAATATAGATATCGTAGAAAATGTAATATTGGACAGTATTCTTATAGCCCATGGCCATGAGATCCCAGATATAGCAAAGAGCAGGAACATAAAGACTATAATCATAGGCCACGAGCATCCTGCTGTCGGATTAAAAGAAGATTCAAGAGTAGAAAAGTTCAAATGCTTCCTTAAAGGAAAATACCAGAACAAGACATTGATTGTCCAGCCCTCTTCCAGCCTTGTTACAGAAGGCACAGATATAACAAAAGAAAGTCTGCTTAGCCCTTTCCTTAAACAGGATCTGAAGAATTTTGATTGTTATATAATTGCCGACAAAACATATAAGCCATTTAAGCTGAAGAATATCTAGGCTGTCCATACATTATATATTTCTGTTCAAGTTTATTGTTGATCGTTTTTATCATCTTTGTCATGTCTCCAGGCATCGCTCCTTCTGCAACTTTCTCAAGGATAGTCCCAGCAAGAGTTTTCCTGCTTTTTTCAGGAATACTAAATGTTCCAAGATTATACTCATCTTTTTTAAGTGTGTCATGAAGCTCATTGCCCACTGCAGCAAGCCTTGTTCCTATAAACTTGTTTTCCCAAAATTCAGGATTGTAATGGTTCTCATGGTCCTTAACAATGTGCTTTATTATTACAGCTGCTGTTCCTCTTTCTCCCAGTTCTTTCTTGACAAGTTCAACACCCTCTTCCTGATGGCTTTTGCCGTTCTTTACGATCTCTCCAACATCCTGTGCAAGAGAGCCTGCTATGATCAAAGGATATTTTCCTTCTACCTTCTTACTGTGAGAATATCTGCCATCTATGATATGCTGGGAAAGTACAGATGTAACCATGGTCTTTTCCATAGCATTGCCCAATGTTTCAAGATTTTTTTCATCAAAATAGTTTCTTAAAAGTTTTCCAAGCCCGTCTTCAGGATTTATAGGGCAGTCAGCTAATGCCTGCAGCATGCTGTTTCTCTCATTATATAATGCATCTTTATCATAAAAAAAGTTTATCATCCTGTCCTGATGCCTGCTGAAATATTTTAAAAGAGGGCTTAGCATGTCCTTGTATCTGAGACTTTCACTGCACGGCTTATTTTCTTTGTATATTATCTTTTTCTTTTTCTGTTTGCTCTTCCCGTCTGTCTTTGCAAAATCAGGCCTGCAGTCTCCTATTCTCCATTCTGTGCCCTCAGGATTCTGAGAGCTTCCTTCAAGACTGAAAGAGGATATTC
>CAYXHN010000003.1:0-23809 GCA_964464955.1 uncultured Methanosarcinales archaeon | reverse complement strand
TTAGGAATAGCATTAGTGATCAAGAAAAGAAGATAATTCTTTTTTTATTTTATTTTTATTATTATAACAAAAATTTCTGATAATTATTGCTTGTTCTATCTTTGTACTATAATTAGTATTTTTGGAATTGAAATTTTCAACAGTTACAATCATTAATAGAAATCTTTAAAAATAGGGGTTTAATGTATTCTACATATGGCAGGAAAATATGATGCATTAAGCATAGAATCTGAGATGCTGAAGTTTTGGGAAAAAAACAGTATCTACAAAAAGCTTAAAGACAAAGTAAAAAAAGGAAAAGACTTCTATTTCTTAGATGGTCCTCCATATACTTCAGGAAAACTGCATATAGGGCATACGTGGAACTACAGCATGAAAGATATGGTTTTGAGATTTAAGAGGATGCAGGGATTCAATGCATGGGACAGAGCTGGTTATGATACACATGGGCTTCCTACTGCTCACGCTGTGCAGGATAAACTAGGCATAAAAACAAAAGAAGATATAGCTAAATATGGTGTTGCAAAATTTGTTAAAGAATGCAGGAACCTTTGCCAGAATAACCTGGAAGCTATGAAGAAAAGCCAGCTCAGGCTGGGAGTATGGATGGACTTTGACAATCCATATATAACCTTCAAGAATGAGTTCATAGAAGGAGAATGGTGGCTTGTAAAGAAGGCCCATGAGAACAAGAGATTATATGAAGGAGAAAAGGTTATGCACTGGTGCAGTGAATGCGCGACTGCTGTTGCAAAGCATGAACTGGAATATCAAAATATAAAGGATGATTCTATATTCTTGAAGTTTAAGCTAAAAAACAGTGATGAATACCTTATAATATGGACAACAACGCCCTGGACAATCCCTTACAATCTCGGAGTTATGGTAAATCCTGAAGAGGATTATGTAAAGATAGATGTTGAGGGAGAGACATGGATCACTGCAAAAGCTCTGGCTGCTCCTTTAGTTTCAGGGGTTGCAGACAAGAAATTTGAGATAAAAGAGGAATTTAAGGGAGATGCATTAGAAGGTACAGAATATGAGCATCCTTTGTATGAAGAGCTTAAGGATATCTATGATAATCTGAAGAAAGAATCTCCTAAAGTCCACACAGTCATCTTAAGCAAAGAATATGTTGATACTTCAGCAGGATCAGGGCTTGTGCACATGGCTCCTGGCTGCGGTCCTGAAGATTACGAGATAGGGCATAAGAACAAGATACCTCCTTTTAACAACCTTCAGGAAGATGGAAGCTTTCCTGAGGAGATGGGAGATTTCAGAGGAATGGTCGCAAAGAAAGATGATAAGGAGTTTATAGAATATTTCAGGAAAAAAGGAGCATTGATAGCTTCAACTCCTGTAGAGCACGAGTATGCTCACTGCTGGAGATGCAAAAGCCCTGTGGTCTTCAGGACAACAAAACAATGGTTTTTCAGGGTTGAGGATCTCAAGGAAAAGATGAGAGAGCTTAACAAGAATATATATTGGCAGCCTGATTGGGCTGGAAAAAGACAGTTTGACTCATGGTTAGACAACCTAAGGGATAATTCTATAACCAGGCAGAGATACTGGGGATGTCCTGTTCCTATATGGAGATGCGAATGCGGTAAATATGAAGTGATAGGCAGTGTTAAAGAGCTTGAGAAGTTAAGCAAAGAAAAAGCTCCAGAAGATCTCCATAAACCATGGATAGATGAGGTCACTATCAGATGCAGATGCGGAAAAGATATGAAAAGGGTCCCTGACATCCTGGACGTCTGGGTGGATTCAGGAACAACATCCTGGACATGCCTTAACTATCCTCAGGAAACAGACAAATTTGAGAAGCTGTGGCCTGCTGATTTCATATTAGAAGGAAAAGACCAGATCAGAGGATGGTTTAACCTGCTTTTCATAGCATCCATGATGAGCATAGGAAAGCCAAGCTACAAGGCTGTATATATGCATGGGTTTATCAATGATGCACAGGGAAGAAAGATGTCAAAATCTCTTGGAAACTATATACTTCCGGGAGAGGTCATGGACAAATACGGAGCTGATACCCTAAGATACTATTCAATAGGCGGAGCAAATCCTGGGTTTGACCTTAATTATAATTTTGATGACCTTAAGATAAAGCACAGGAACCTGATGGTCCTTTGGAATGTCCATAAGTTCCTGATAGATATGCACAAAGAGATAGGGAAAAATCCTGGAGAGATGGATGACATGCTGATGAAGGATGTATTTGATACTGAGGAAAGGTTCATATTCTCAAGACTGAACAGCACTATAGATCATGTTACAAAGCTGCTGCATGACTATAAGCTTAATGATGTTCCTCTGGCTATAGAGGATCTATTCTTAGGCCTTTCAAGAACATACATCCAGCTGGTCAGGGACAAGTCTTCTGTCGGAAGCAAGGAAGATAAAGAAGTTGTATTATACTCTATATACAAGGTGCTGATGGAATGCCTTAAGCTTTTTGCTCCTGTTGCCCCTTTTGTTTCAGAAAAGATATATCTCAACCTAAAGCAAGAGTTCGGTCTTAAGCAGGAAAGCATACATCTTTTTGACTGGCCAAAGCCTGATAAGAAGATGATAGATAAAAAGCTTGAAGAGCACATGAAAACAACAGAAGGCATAATACAGGGAATACTTGCTGCAAGGGAAAAAGCACAGCTGGGAGTAAGGTGGCCTTTGAAATCTGTATATATCGTTACAACTGACGAGAATGCTGTAGAGGCAGTAACTGGACTAGACCAGATAATAAAGAACCAGACAAATGTAAAAGAGATAAGCATAGTCGAGGAGCTTCCTGAGATAAAAGAAGCCATAAAAGCAAACTATTCTAAGATAGGGCCTGATTTCGGCACGCTGGCCCCAAAGATAATCTCCCATATCGGCACTAACAGCCCAGAGACAATACTGGACCACATAGAAAAAGAAGGCAAATATTCATTTAAAGTGGATGGGGCTCCGATAGAGATAACAAAAGATCATCTTATAATAGAAAGGGATGTTCCTGAACATCTTAAGGAAGCTGTATTTTCAGGAGGATTCCTCTATATAGACACTGAAAGGACTGATGAGCTGGAAGCAGAAGGTTATGCAAGAGAGCTTATGAGGCGGGTACAGAGCCAGAGAAAAAAAGCAGGGCTTGAAAAGACAGACAGGATCGATCTTTTCGTAAAAGTCGACGAAGAGATGGAAGAAAGCATTAAGCCTCATGAAGAGCAGATAAAAAAGAAGTGCGGAGCAGACAAGCTGAAGATATCCTCTGAAAAGCCAGTAAGAAAGCACGAGGCTGCCGGAAAAGAGAAGATAAAAGGCCAAGAATTTGAGATAATGTTTGACAAAGCATGATTCAACTTAAAATATCATAAAAATCTAAATAATTTTCAGGATGCCAAAAACAATTGGTTTTTGTGCATGCTCAAGAGCGAGTGACTCGAGACCTAAGGCAAACATGATATAGGTCTTTGACTGGTAATGGTCACGAGTTATTGACAATACTGCTGTTGGATAAGATATATGCAAAAAAACTCTGAAAAAAAGAAAGAACCAGGACTTTTTTCTAAAAGTATCCTGATCATTACATTTTTGATCGTTTTAGCTGATATAACTTTCATTTTATTCTATAAGTCTTATCCTATGCTGGAAAGGTCGGCATGGGCTTCTATTACATTTAATATTATGTTTTTTATAACTTTAGGTATAGTTCTTATGGAAAGGTCTGAGAATAAATTATGCAGCCGTGACATAGATCAGGGATGCAGGATCTATATGATCGCATTTGTAATTGCTGCATTGATGGTATTATTATCTTTGTCAGGAACTATAGTTTATATTGTAGATTATTTCTAAGTAAATCAGATCTCTTAAAATATTTAATCAAAAAGTTTATATATCAATCAAATATAGATAGATATAATCTTTTTTGGAGGTAAAAAAAAATGATGAAAAAAATAATGTCTTTTATGATGCTGATATTGATAAGTTCTTTTGTTTTTGGAGCGATAGATTCTAAGCCTGTGCAGATATCAGGCAATTTAGAAGAGAAGATAGATTCATTAGCTGGAAAGTATTCAGGACAGGAGATGCCAGCGGCATTCAGGTATACTTTTGGCAATGAGAGGATAAATGTTCACATAGGTAAACTTAAGTTTCAGATCATCACAGAAGACGGAAAGATGAAAAATTTTGATAAAGGGCATCTTGAGGACCCTACCATCAATGTATATGCTTCTGAATCAGCTGTAAACAAGATACTGGCTTCAAACGATAAGCTGAAATCTGTGCAGGCTGCTTTAGACGATGACGAGATAACATACAAGGGAACATCATTCATGAAGAGCACAAAACTTTTCTTCATGGGAATAGCAGGAAAGGTAGCAGGCTGGTTTGTTTAAGATGACCAGCAGGAAACATGAAGGCGTGTATCTGCCTGAAATGACTGATGCAGAGCATAAAAATTTTCAGCCTTTGCAAAGCACAGGTGATATCCATGGCTAAGACTATAAGTAAGGACATCCCTCTAAATGAGATAACTCTGAGAAGATATGAAAAACCAAATCTTCAGGGAAGGGATCTTGTCAGGAAACTATGTTTGACAATAGGGCTTCTGCAGCCAGGAGACTCAAGAGATGTTGTCGTTGATATTCTTTACACGCTGCTGAAAGAGAAAAAAGAGATGGATTCTGAAGAGATAAGAGAAAATGTTATAACCCTGAGAAAGGAGAAGAATCTTCCTGTCCTGGGGGTTGCCAGCTCCAATATCCGTAGGCAGCTAAAAAGGCTGAGGGATGTGTTCCTCATAGAGAAGAGAATTAACAATTACAGATTAACTGAGAATCTTTCCCTGGATGAGATCATGGAAGAAAAGATCAAAAAGATGTTTCTGCCTTCTATCATAGAAAGGACAAGAGATTATTTTAAAGCAGTTGATGAAGAGTTTCTTAAGTAAGTTTTCCACAGGCTTTATAGATTACTGGCTGTAGTATATGCACATGAAAGAAAATCTTTCAAAATCAGACCTTGAGAAGCTTTTAAAAAAGATATCTGAATGATTATTTTACATCACAACAATATATTTATAATGATATGATTCTCTTTTGTTTTTAGTATGGAACAAGATGCTAAAAATGTTTTTAAAGGAAGATCTTTCTGCGTGGCTTCTGACTTTTCTCTTGATGAATGGCTGTACATATTTGAGAAGACAGCTGAACTCAAGAAGTCTGTTAAAAAAAGAGATAAGGCTGCTTTAGACCATTTTAGGATAGATGATGTTGATTATGGGATTCAAAATGCTATACTTGAGCCAAGCACAAGAACAGACAACTCATTCAGGAATGCTGCTGAGTTCCATAAAGCGAAGTTTAACCTTTTTGATGCAGGAGTTTCCTCAAGAAAAAAGAAGGAAAGCTATGCAGATACATTCAACACATTGTCAGGATATGGGAACAACCTGTTTATCGTGAGGAGCTCTGAAGAAGGTTTGTGCAGATGGCTGGAGATCAACGGAAAAAGATATGCTGAAAACAATGGTCTGGATATTCCCCCTGCTTTCATCAATGCAGGAGACGGCCAGCATGAACATCCGACCCAGGAATTATTAGACCAGTTTACATTCTGGGAGGCCAATAAAAAAGACAGGGCAGGGATACATATCGCCCTGATAGGAGATCTTCTGCACGGAAGAACAGTGCATTCAAAAACAGAAGGGCTGACAGTATTCAAAGATGTGGATGTTGACCTTATAGCTCCTAAAGAGATTGCTATGCCTGAACATTATATCAATAAGATGCAGGACAATGGTTTTAACCTAAGGAGATTTGAATCTTTGGAAGAATATTTTTCACAGGACAATATAGCAAAAGAACAGTACTATACAAGGCCTCAGCTTGAAAGGATGGGTGAAGACATAATAAAGATGCAGGACAAGCTGAGAGAAAAGATAACATTTAGGAAGGAATACATGAAAAAACAACCTGAGGGTACGAAGATGTACCATCCCCTGCCCAGGCATAAGGATCATCCTACCTTGCCCGTATTTCTGGATCCAACATCCTTGAACGGTTATGAGATGCAGTCAAGAAACGGCTATTTTACAAGGATAGTATTGCTGGGAGCTATAGCAGGAAAGATCGGAGAGGATTTTAAGGGAGAGACTGTAGAGAAAAAAGAATATCCTGATGATTTTATAGAGGAGATTTTTCCCATAAGTTCAGAGATAAAGAACTACAAAGAAGGGATAAGGCCTATAGATGACGGGATGGTAATAGATCATGTCTGCAGAGGGGATTCTGAAAAAGAGATCTGGGATCATCTTGCAAAGGTGATGAGCATCATGGATCTTTACGGAAGAGGATATATCGGTGTAGATGAGTCCCAGAAAGAAAAAGGCATGTACAAGGGCCTGATATCTCTTCCAGACCACAAACATTTTGATGAAAAGCAGATAAAGAAACTAGGAGCAGTCGTTCCGGGATGCACACTAAATCTTATACATGGTGAGCAGATATCAAGAAAGTTTAGGTTAGGGATGCCAAGAAGGATATATGGTTTTGAAGAACCTGGATGCAGCAACAAAAGGTGCATCACTCATGATGAGCCTGTCCCAAATGAATTCATAAGGACAAAAGATAATATGTACAGCTGCCTTTACTGCGAGCATCCGCAGACTTTCAAAGAGATATGGAGATAGGTCAGTTCAGGTATGCAAAATCATGATCCCTTATAAACTTTGCTCCGTCTTTGCTGAAATACCTTCTTAACTTTCTCATAGACTTGCTTTCTATGCTTTTTATTCTTTCTCTGGGCCATCCTGTCTTTTCTTTTATCTCTTCTATGGTGTACTGTTCTGTTCCAAACCTCATCCTGATAAACTTTTTTTCTTTTTTGTTCAGCTGTTTGTCGATTATCTTTTCGATCGCCCTGCTGAAATCTTTTTTTTCAGTATCTTTTTGAGTGTCTGTCTCTTCACCTAAGACGTCTTTGAGATAAAGATCATCAGAGATAGGAGCATCAAGATATAGATTTTTTTTGTTTAAGCTTTCCATATAGATAACATCCCTTATGCTCATATCCATGCCTTCGGCTATATCCTGCCCGTTAGCATGATAATTGTTCCTGTCAAAAAAATCTTTTTTAAACTCTTTTATGCTCTTTAGCCTGGAATACACAGAAGGATTGCTTTTTTCATTGAACTTTCTCCCTATCTCATTTAACATCATATACATTGTAGAGCTGTATACAAAACTCTGGAAAGAGAGATTCCTTTTGAAATCATGTCTTTTTATGGCTTTTACAAGCCCGTAATTCCCCTCTGAAATTATATCCATATCCCTGTTTAACCTGTATTTTTTTGCTATGGCCGGAACAATGCCTATGATGCTTTTTACAAGCTTTTCTTCTTTTTCCCTGCATGATTCATAATGATGCTCAAAAAGCTCTTTGTCTTCCTTTCCAAGCTTGATGTAGTCATCCTTAAAGCGTTCAATATATTCCCTTATAGGCCTTAGCTTTAGCATCAGGCCGGTAATCTCTTTTCTGTTCTTTTTGCTGTCTTTTTTCTCAAGCAGTGTCTTTATCTTCTTGATGTGCTTCTCAGCTTTTTTTCTTGCATCTTTCTTGTCCAATAAAAAAACATGAAATTTTGATCTTAATTCTGATCTGCTGTCTGCAGGCAGAAAGATATTCTTTAATGTATCCCTGTTGCTGAAAAGGATAGAGGCATAGCTTTTGTAATGGTGTTCCATATCCTTAAGCAGACTTGGCTGCATATCTTTCGGGATTAAAGCAGAAAAATGGCTCATATCTCTATAATAGGCATCAACTTCATCATACAGTTCCTGATCATCCGGCTTTTCTAAGTATATATCTAATGTTTTAAGTGTCTTTATCACCTGGTATATGTCTTTTTCAGAGATTGAGTTATTTGCCAGAAACCTGTTCAGCTCTAAATTAGATATTTTTTTCTTATCTTTAAAATCTGCTTTCAGAATATCTTCAAGTTTTTTCATAGGCAGATATAACAATATCTATTTTATAAGCTTTTTTGAATATTGCAAAGAAAAACCTTTAAATAATTATGAATATTCCCTCAGATTATGGATATATATGAGCCCAGAGAGGACAGTTTTCTGATATTAAAGCAGATAGAGCATTTTGCTTCAGGCAATGTTCTTGACATGGGGACAGGTTCAGGAGTATTGGCCATAGAAGCTGCACAGACAGCAGACAATGTTATAGGGGTTGATATAAACAAGGATGCTGTAAAGTTCGCTTCTGAACAGGCAGGAGATTATCCAAATATAAGATTTTATCATTCTGACCTTTTTTCTTATTTTAAGAAGAATCCTATGAAATTTGATCTTATCATCTTCAATCCTCCTTATCTGCCTGAAGATAAGAAAGAGCCGAAAGAAAGTGCTCAGGCAACAACAGGCGGAAAGAAAGGCCATGAGGTTCTTGAACAGTTCTTTTCAGAAGCTTCTGAATTTCTTATGCCTTACGGAAGGATGCTTATCGTTTTCAGCTCCCTGACAGGGAAAGACAAGGTGCATTCTATCCTAGAAGAATATGCCTTTGATTACCAAAAGCTTGCCGAGAAAGAAGAATTTATGGAAACATTGTTTGTCTACCTTGCAGAGAAGAGCGATCTTCTAAGGGCGTTGGAATGGAAAAATATCAAAAACATAAAGAAGATAGCAAAAGGCCATAGGGGATTTATATTTACAGGCAGCATGGGTGGAAAAAAGGTTGTAGTAAAAAAACAGCGAACTGATAAGCCGGTTATAGGCAGGATAGTGAATGAAGCAAGATGGCTGAAAGTTTTGAACAGAAAAGGTATAGGCCCGGAGTTCCTGTTTCTGGATGTAAAAAACGATTACTTTTGCTATAGATATGTTGAAGGAGAATTTATACCTTCTTTTCTGGAAAAGGCTTCAAAAGATGAGATAACTAAAGTCCTGAAAGACGTGTTTGAGCAGTGTTTTGAGATGGACATGATGGGCATAGACAAGGAAGAGATGCACAATCCTTACAAGCACATACTGATAAAAGATGGAAAATCAGTGATGCTTGATTTTGAGAGGGTGCATTCTACTGAAAAACCGAAGAATGTTACACAGTTCATGCAGTATGTCGGAAATACAAAGAACACAAAGATACTGAAAGAGAAAAACATAAAGATAGATAAGAGGAAGTGGAAGGCTGCAGCGAAAAGATATAAAAAAGAGGAGAACAGAAAGAATTTTAAAGAGATAATAAGTCTTTTGGGTTGATGGTTTTTCAATCTTATTTTTCTAATTTAACAATCTGCTTTGTAATAATGGTTTTTCAATTCTAATCTATAAATCAGTAAATCTGCATTGCTATAATGGTTTTTCAATCCAGATTTATAAGTGTGCTCACTACGTTCGCACACACTATAGCGCTGAAGCAGAGCAGATGAGTTCTAAGTTGATTTTAGCTGAGTTCTGGGTTGAGTTGGATTGAGTGCTAATTTGGCTTAGCTGAATGCTCAGTTAGCCTGACTGAGATTGCAGCCGGTTAAAAACAGGGCTGGAACCCTGCTTAGCTGCGGAGTGAGACTGTGCACGAACAGCGAAGCTGTGAGTGCCATGGATAGGATTGAAATTTAATTTACTATTTAGAAATATTAAAGAATTGAGTGCCATGGATAGGATTGAAATCTAATTTACTACTTAGAAATATTAAGATTAAATGCCATGAATAGGATTGAATCATTATCTACTATTTAGAAATATTAAAAAATCGAATGCTGGAAATCAGGATTTTCAGAATAGGAGCATATTGCAAGCAGATCGATCTTCTGAGAAATAAGATATCTTTAAATACTTTTTAACATATTCTTGATACACAGAAAGCTAATGACAGAAAGATGGATGCTGTAGACAAAGCCAGGGAGCTTATCGGAAAATACTGCTATGAGGAATGCAGGGCTTCATGCTGCAGAAGAGGGATGCTTGTGCTTGATATAAGCGAAGCTGAAGTGATAAGCTTAGGCTCTAAGCCGGGCAAAGACGGAAAAGTTACATTTGATCTGGGAAAGCAGAAATGTCCCCGGCTTGGAAAAGATTACAAGTGCACTATCTATGAAAACCGACCAAAGGCCTGCAGAGATTTTCCTTTTCTTGTATCTGGAAATAATGTGATCATAGCTCCGTTGTGTCCTCTGGAGAAAGACAAGAAGCTTAATTTCATCATAGATGTTCTTAAGAAAGGCGGATATACAGTTATCTAAAAGAAGACTATAAATAAGATAGAGAACTTTGAGAAAGTATTGTTCAGATTCTAATCAGAATTGTCGTATCCGACCATAGGTGTGCTGCCGGAAATAAATTTATACCTTCCTAATCCTGAAGCTAGATTATGTCTTCTTCTTGGGATGTTTTGTTCCTCAATACCATATTTTTCTTTTATATGCATCCACATGTAACTCAAAACTGTACCGACTACATAATCATTTATCAGCTGCTTGTATTCTCTTTTGAGGTTGTGCTGTTTTTTGAACATCTCACTGTACTCTTTTTGAAGCTTTGGATCATATAGTTTTCTTATATCTTTCACCTGCTCCAGCATATCTATTACAAGAAGCTGTCTGCGGTTCCTTTCTAGTTTTTTACTGCTGCTACTGTCTGGATTACTTATACATTCTTCTACACAACTTTCCAGCTTTTTCTTTACAGAATACATTGATTCAGCTTCAGGCTCGTATTCAAGTATGTGTTCTATTTTAGATTTTGGCATATTTATATCCCTATATTGCTGTTTATATTGTTAATGATTTTCTGAATAATTAATCTCTACGCTGATAGAAGAAAGAACTTTCATCTTTTTTCCTGTTTCCATCTTAAACCTGCTGAACCCATCATCGCAGTCTGCAAGTATGTCTGCAAGTTCTGATGATTCCCTTGAGAGGGTTATCCTGTCGTCTGTATTCAGGCCGCTGTTCACTATATAGGAAAGCATAGGCTTTTGGCTGTACTTGCTGCCTATAGTGTGATATTCACCTTCGCCTTCGATCCTGTTTTCTTTCAACACCATATAATGGCTGTTTTTCCTGACTATCTTTTTTTTCATATTTATCTGGATTTTCTAAAATAATTTAAAAAACTTATTGTTTTTTAGATATGACTTTTATGTCTCAGTTTTTTGTATTTTTTTATAATGTTCTTTATAAATCTATAAGCATTATAATTAGGTATATGAGACAATAGTCTCAGCCATGAAGATGATGTATGGAACAGGAGGCGGATATAGCAGAATAGCTTACAGCTGCAGCCCCGGGCTTGAGTCTATCGTAGGTGATTATTCAGGAAAAACAGAGGATATCTCATATATGGTGGAAGCAGCAGAGATGCCTTCTATGCTATATGAAGGAAATGATATCTCTGACAGGTTTGATGCATATGAGCAGGACAATTACAGCATACCCTGGAAAAAAGAAGTGTCTGTCACTTATAGGCCTGCTGTAGATAATTTCCTGGCTGATGTAAGGACCAACATCTTTGTAGGAGATGCTGCTGAGATTAAAGATATCATATATGAGGCTTTTGAAAAGACAACAGGACTGAAGTTTCCAAGAGATGTCCTGGTGAATGTTGTGTCAGAAAAAAAGCTGAAAAAGGTGCATTCCGGGCTGTGCGGAAAATGGACAGAAGCGGGAAAATGCGGAGGAATACAGGGATTTGCGATAAACAGAAAAGAAAAAGGGATGATGTCAGAGGTGTTTGTAAAAAAAGGGGAACTGGCAAAGACAATGCTTACTTTGGGGCATGAGCTTGGCCATGTCCTTACAGGAAAACTACGCACTGCTCTGGATGAAGAAGCAAAAGCATTTGCTTTCTCGATGGCCTGGATGAAAGCTATAAAGCAGGAGAATATAGGTAACCTAAGCACAACCATAAGATTAGACATGCCTGCTGCAAATGGGCTGCATAACAAGGCTCTGGAGTTTGTTTTAAAAGAAGCAGAAAAAGGGAAAGAAGCATTTGATATTTATCTTGAACTTGTAAGGAGGATGTTGGAGGTCGATAAAAATGGATGAACAAAATACAGCTGAAAAAGAACTTGAGGAGATGCTCAAAAAAATGAAAGAATATTCAGAGATGGCAGCTGGAATGCCAAATTCATTGTATATGGGTTCTGTTCCAAAGCTGGAGGCTGCAGGCATGAAATCTAATTATAACCCTTTGGAAAACTCTGTGAAAAGCCTCTATAAAGACGGAGCTAAATTAGGTGAAAGTTATGGGCTTAACAATAAATCCATGATAAACAGCTATGGAAAAGCAGACAAAGCATTGAGCTCTTTATACGGAGGAAAGGACAGCCTTTATGGAACCTATGGAAAAAGCAAAGGAGGTAATCCTGGAAAATCAGGTTATTCTTCTGGAAAAATCAGCAGTCCTGGAAGATCAGGTTATTCTTCTGGAAAAGGAAGCTATAGCAGCGGAAAAGGCGGAAGTAGTGGAAGTTCCGGAGGAAGCGGCAAATAAACATTCGAGCCTGAAAGTGGCAACAGTCGAAGCATAAACAGCTTCTCGGTTCATTTCTTTATGAGAAATGTATCTCAATCGCAGCAAAGCTGAGGAGTATTACGCCACTTTCCAAGACGGCTCTCTGTTTATTAAAAACTGGAATTATTATCGTTGCAGAGAAATGAGGTACTAAACCTAGTTTATAATAAAAACAATTTTATATCTTTTGTCTTTTCTTTGATATATGTTTGATAAACTGTTCAGGATATTCGGGACAAAGACAAAGGCATTGGAGATATTGTATCTTCTTGAAGATATAAAGCCGGCAGTAAGACATGGATTTTACAGTGATGAGGTTCCTAAGATAAAAAGATTCTGCAGGGATAACAGGCTACACATGGTTTTTTCTTCATATAAGGTTGTTCTGGCTGACAGCGGAGCATATTCAAACAAAGGGATAAAGGTCGATGCTGATGACCCCAGAGAAGGCATGATCTTTGCATATATCTCTAAAGACCCTGAGAAAGCGAAGAAAGCAAAATTTCACGAAGCCAATAATAATCATGCTAATCTTGGGAAAGCTCTGGGATATCCAGGATGCTGCTGCAGGTTTTTTGAAAAAAACGAGCCCCAAAGAAGCAGGCTTGACAGTGATTACACGATATGCACTGCAGAAAAATCCGAAGGCAGCGAGTTTCCGTTTTATACAAATATAATAAAAAGAAACATGGATATAACTTTATTGAATCATTTTCCGTGCAGTTTCAACTGCAGAAGATCCATAGACCTGGCAAAGAAACATCTGGATATGATAAAAAAATACAGCCCAGGCCTTGCTGAATACTTTTCTCAAAGATTAAAAGGAAAGTTCAGCATAGAAGAAAGAGTATTCGAATTTATCTGATCATCTTTTTTTGTATTCTATTATAGGTATCTGGTTATACCAGAGCTTTCTTCCTTTCTCAAGAAATCTCGGCTGAAAGAGATCATTATAGACAAACAAGATTGAAGTATCTGTCATATCCTTAAGCAGTTTCTCTTCCACCTTCAGATGGAATCCTTTGTCCGGGTTGGTAAATATAATATCATAAGAGCCTAAGTCCTGCTCAAGATAGTCTCCCTGGATAAATTCTCCCTTAAGCCCGAGTTCTTCTTTTATCCTGTTCGAGATAGTTATAAGATCCTTGTCATACTCTATGCCTACTGCCTTTACTCCGAATAAAGAAGCGATAAGAACGACCTTTCCGTCTCCTGAACCGATATCCACTATCGAGCCATAGTTTTCAAGATGGATATCTTTAAAGAACTGAAATACTGAATCAGTATCTGCATATCCCCAGATGCCTTTTTCTGTGTCAGCTACAGGATACTGGCTCTTTTCCCTGAACTTTCTGTAAAATCTCTCGTACCTTCTCTTTATCTGCCTGAACTTTTCATCCATATGCTTTCAAAGTTATTCAGCAATTTAAAGTTTTTGTTTTAAGAAAAATTTAAATAGTTCTCAGAGCCTGGTCATTATATGGATAACCTTGAAGATCTGACAAAAAAACAATCCGATACAGGGAAGAAAGTCAGTTATAAAGATGTCTGTGATCTTCTTGCTGATAACAAGATAGATAAGGGTGAAGATTCCAGGGCATTTTCCGCATTTAAAGTATCGGACATTCTCTCTAAAGAAGATAAAGACAAACAAAAAAAGCAGATAGGCAGCAGGGATACATTCAATTCTTTAATGCATTATATGAAAGAGATAGGAAAATACAATCTTCTGAGCAGAGAAGAAGAAAGGAAGATGCTGGAAGAAAAGTATGCAGAATTTATAACATATTCTTCAGTGATATTTACCTCAGAGTCATTGGTGGACAGTATTATCAGCAAAGTCAATTTTTATGGATATGAAAAAAAGATCGGTTCGATGTTCTACTCCTGTTACGACTGCAACGATATCTCTGCAAGAAGAAGACTTGATGCAGATCTTAAGACTCTAAAAGAACTGGCAAAAAGAAAAGAAAACATAGAAAAGAATATTTATAAGTTAGAAAGATTTGTAGAGGAGATAAGGCCAAGAGAAGAATTCATGAAGCATTTCAGGGAAGAGTTTCTGAAAAACTGCGTTGATGAAAAACTAAGAGATAGACTGAACAGTGCTTATGACAGGTATGTTTCCATAAAAAGAGATTTTGCAAAGAGAAATCTAAGATTAGTGATAAGTATCGCCAAAAAGTACAGGAATAAAGGTATCCCATTTATGGATCTTATACAGTCTGGAAACGTCGGACTGATGAAGGCTATTGAGAAGATGGACATCGTCAAATACAGATCAAGGTTTTCTACATACGGATCATGGTGGATAATGCAGACAATATCCAGAGACCTGACCAATGCAAATTACAATAATTCTGTAAGGGTTCCAGTTAATGTACTGAATGACCGGAATAGGATAAAAAACTGCAGGCAGGAATATTTTGCAGGGCACGGTCAATATCCTGATGAAGACAGCCTCTCTGACATGGTCGGCATAAAAAAAGAGAAGATAATGGATTCAGGAATCCAGAATGTTATCTCTCTTGACAAGATAGAAGATGAATATCCTGTATTTGGTGCGATCAAGGATCCAAGGATACCCTCATCTTTAAAAAAAACCCAGGTAAGCCATCTTAAAGATATCATAGACCTCGCGTTTGGTGTCCTAGACAGCAGGGAAAAAGAAGTTATAGAAAAGAGGTACGGACTTAGAGACGGATCAACATATACTCTCCAGGAGATTGGAGACATGTTTGATCTGACAAGAGAAAGGATAAGACAGATAGAAAAAAAAGCGATAAAAAAATTCCAGCATTATGCAAAATCCAAAAGCTTTCCTGATATTCATGGCGCTTTCAGACAGCATGAAGATGACTCATATAAAAAAATAAGAACTCAGGATACTTTTTAAAATATAAAAGATATCAATATGAAAACCATAGATTTAAAAACTAAGAAGTTAATTTAGTGGATATATAAAAATATATGGGATGATATAATGAAAAATATTTTGATTGTTATTGCGGTTTTGAGTTTAGTCTTATCAGGTTGCGCAGGACAGGAAGAGGGCATGGATATAGATGCTTCAATTGACCAGCCTCCTGAAGTCAAAGAAAAAGATGAAGGGACAGCAGATGTTCCGGATTATGATGGCGGAAGTGAAAGCAAATTAAGCGAGGATATACAAAAACTTGTAGACAAGAGCGAGAAAGTTGATTCTATGGAATACGGTTATCAGGATAAGAACTATTTTACAAGGGTATATTTTAAAGGTGACAAGATGAAGCAGGATAGTTTTCCTATGCCTGACAATTATAAAGCAGACGAAAGATATGATACAGCCTATATCGATCTTTCTGAAAACACAGTAGAAGTTTATTGTGAAGAAAAAAGCAAATGCGATATAGAAAAGCCTGATATAGAGGTTAGTTATTCTTCTTTTGTGACTGAAACTCCTTTTGATGTTCTTGAGGATATAAAAGGCAGTGCAAAGATATCTGGAACAGTCATGTTTGACAAGAAAGAGTCAAACATAGTGGAATATGAAGATGATTCCGGAAAAACTGTGAAGGTGTGGGTCTGGGATTATAGGGGCATTCCTTTAAAATATGAGATCTGGAAAGATGATGAGAAGATAAAAAGGGTAGAGTTTAGAAATATGGTCATCAACCAGGTGAAAGATGAGGATGTTGTATCCTCCTGATATTATTTTTTCTTTTTTGCAGATTAAACAATAAATATAGGCCTGTCTGAACCGGATATAAATTTCTTTCAAAACAGGCCGAATAATTTAGACTTAGAGTTCTTGTCAAACTGCTTAAGGATATCTTTCTGTTGTTTGGTCAGTTTTTTTGGAGTATGTACCTTTACCTTTACAAGCTGGTCTCCTCTTCCTGAAGAATGAAGATTGGGCATACCCTTGCTTTTCATCCTCAGGACAGTTTCAGACTGTGTTCCTGCAGGGATCTTCAATGATGCTTTTCCTTCCATCGTAGGAACCTCTATCTCTGCTCCTAATGCTGCCTGGGGAAATGTTATGGGGATATCTATGAAAAGGTCATCTCCATGCCTCTCGAATCTCTTGTCATCTTTTACATGAACGATCACATAAAGATCTCCTGCTCCTGCGTTTTTCTCTCCTGCTTCACCTTCTCCCATAAGACGAAGATTGGTTCCTGTCTCTGCTCCGGCAGGTATCTTTACTTTCAGCTTTCTTGTCTTTTCTACTCTTCCCTCTCCTCCGCATTCAGGGCATGGATTTTTTATATAAGTACCTTGTCCATGGCATGCTCTGCATGGTGTCTGGGTCGTAAACATGCCGAAGGGTGTTCTCTGTGTTCTTTTCATCACGCCTGTGCCTCCGCATTCAGGGCATTTGTCAATATCAGACTCTGATATTGTACCCCTTCCTTCGCATTCAGAGCATGTTTCCAGGCGCGGAATAGTTATGGTCTTCTCAACACCATTGAAGGCTTCCTCTAATGTTATCTCTATGTCATATCTGAGATCATGGCCTCTTCTTGAGCGTGATCTTTGCCTTCCTCCTCCGAAAAAGGACTCAAATATACTGTCAAAATCAAAGCCAAAATTGCCCATCATGTCATCAAAGTTAAATCCTCCCTGGCCTTGGCCCTGGCCTGAGAAATTGTTTGCAGTGGTTCCGTACTGATCATATTGCTGCCTCTTTTCATCGTCAGCAAGCACAGATGCAGCTTCATTGATATCCTTGAATCTTTGCTCAGCTTCAGAATCATCTTTGTTAAGATCAGGATGATATTTTTTAGCCAGTTTTTTGTAGGCTTTCTTTATCTCTTCTTTTGTTGCATCTTTTCCTATTCCCAATACCTTATAATAATCTTTTTGTGTCATTTTATATCCTCTGGAACTATGTCCGCCTTTTCAAATATTTCTTGTTCGATGGCTCTTATCGCTTCTTCATGCTCTTTTTTAAAAAAATCTTTATACCTCTCTCTCAGGTATTCAAATCTTTTTTCAAGGCTGACTATTTTCTCATTTAAGACTCTCTTGTCAGCATAATTTACGATCTTATCCTCCCATACAGGACTTTCCTCTTTCATAAGCTCATGCATCAGATGATTTCTTATAACTTTTCCAACAGTTTCATACCCTTTTTCTGCAAGCCAGGATTCTGCAAGATATCCGTGATTGTGTATATCCTTCAGTGTTCTAAACTTATCAAGGTCATGCAGCAGAGAAGCGGCATTTACCAATTCGAGGCTGATATTCTCCCCTGATTGTTTGAGCTTTTCTGCTATCTGCATCGCAGCATTATTTACATTGAGCGAATGCTGCCTTATATTCTCAGGCATGTCAAACTCATCCCATAATTTTTTGCATTCTTTTGTTGAGGGTATCATCTTATATCATCTTTGCAAGATCGTCAAGGCTGGATATTGCAATGTCAGGATTATGCTTTTCCAGTTCACTCTTTTTGAATACTCCTGTCGGGACAACCGCTGATAACACTCCAGCCTTTCGGGCCTCTTTTATATCGTTTATGTGATCTCCTGCATATAATGCTTCTGAAGGCTTTATCTTCATTTTCTTTATCACTCTTTTCATAGCATCATGCTTCTTCCCTGTTTTTTCCATGTCTTCGTCTGTTATCAGATCGTCATAGCTTATATCGAGATGCTCACATATCTTTTTTGCTGTCTTTTTGTGATTGTTTGTAAGTATTATCGTCTTTATGCCTTCCTTTTTAAGTTTTGGGATAATCTTTTTCCCATAATTCTTTATCAGTGAGAGCTTTGACATGTATGCTTCATGGTATGTTTTGATGATCTTCTTTTTTGGGATCCCTGTTTCTTCATGGAGCTTCCCGACCATGTCTGAAAACTTATTTCCTATGTATTCTTTAAATCCTTCTTTATCCGGCTTTCTGTTTGTAAGCCTGCTTAACTGCCTGTATGATTCTTTTACAGCAGGCATCGAATCCACCAGTGTCAGATCAAGATCCAAAAACACTGCTTTAATCTCTTTTTTGTCAGGCTTAGCTATCATTTAATGTTCTGAAACTTTTTTTGTAATCATCGATTCCAGTTTTTATCCTTGCTGATTTCGTAGTGTTCATCTCTTTTCCCATCCTAATTCTTCCTTCACTATTTTTTCAAATATTTCTTTGTTGTATTTTAGGTCTTTTAAAGCTTCGTCATATCTGCACCATCTAAAGTCTGAATGTTCAACACTGAGTGTTATGCTGTTTGTTTTTTCCGCTTCTATCAGGAAAAATGTTAAAAATTTGTGTATCTTCTCATTGTCATGCATAAACCAGTAATCATGCTTGTAGGGTAGATCTTTTAGGATCTTTATGTCTCTCAATCCTGTCTCCTCTTTTATCTCTCTTTTTATAGCCTGTTCTGGAGTTTCTCCTTTATCGATCTTTCCCTGCGGGAACTGCCATCCTGTCCACGTCCCTTTTTTCTTCAGCAAAAGGAACTCTTTTTTATTTTTATCTATTATTATCCCTGATGCTGCTTCTTGAGTTTTGGTCATCTTGTTGTTTGTTTAAAAAAAAGAAAAAAAAGAAATTATTTCTTTTCCTTGTCTTCTTTCTTTTTGTCTTTCTTGTCTTCGTACTCTGCGTCAACTACGTTGTCGTCTTTTTTCTCTTCTTTCGGAGCTTCTTGTTGTCCCTGCTGAGCCTGGGCCTTTTGCTGCTCCTGAGCAGCTTTCTGATACATCTCTGTTGCAGCTGCCTGGCTTACTTTCTCTATCTCGTCCAGCTTGGCCTTTATCTTCTCAACATCCTTCTTCTCAGGCTCTAGAAGCTTCTTCAGCTCATCAACATGCTTTTTGATCTCTTCCAGTTTCTTGTCATCAACCTTGCCTTTCATATCTTTCAGTGTCTTTTCTGTCGAATAGACCAAAGAATCTGCTTTGTTGATGGTCTCTATCACTTCTTTCTTCTTCTTGTCCTCTTCTGCATGAGATTCTGCTTCTTTCTGCATCTTTTCAACGTCAGTTTCATCTAATCTTTGAGCCCCTGTCACAGTTATCTTCTGCTCTTTTCCTGTTCCAAGGTCTTTTGCTGAAACATTCACTATGCCGTTTGCGTCGATGTCAAAAGTTACCTCTATCTGAGGAACTCCTCTTGGTGCAGGCGGAATTCCTACTAAGTCAAACTTCCCCAGCTGTTTGTTGTCTGCAGCCATAGACCTTTCTCCCTGATATACCTGGATAGTCACTGCAGGCTGGTTGTCTGCTGCTGTGGAAAATACCTGGCTTTTCTTTGTAGGGATTGTGGAGTTTTTCTCGATCAATTTTGTGAATACTCCTCCTAATGTCTCTATTCCCAGGCTTAAAGGTGTTACATCCAAAAGAAGAACATCTTTTACATCTCCAGCAAGCACTCCTCCCTGTATGGATGCTCCTAAAGCTACTGCCTCATCCGGGTTTACCGACTTGTTCGGTTCTTTTCCTGCAAGCCCTTTTACCATACTTTGCACTGCAGGGATTCTTGTTGAACCTCCAACAAGTATTACCTCATCAACATCCCCTGAGGAAAGCTTTGCATCCTTCAATGCCTGTTCTGTAGGCTTTTTCAGATTGTCCAGGATCTCTGAGATAATGCTTTCGAATTTTGCCCTTGTCATATCCATGTTAAGGTGTTTAGGCCCTTCTGATGTTTGAGTGACATAAGGGATGCTTATCGTTGTTTTCTGTGCTGATGAGAGTTCGATCTTTGCCTTTTCAGCCGCTTCTTTAAGCCTCTGCAAAGCCATAGAATCTTCTCTTAGGTCCATGTTGTTTTCTTTCTTGAACTCATCTGCCATGAAGTCGATAAGCAGCTGGTCTATATCATCTCCTCCAAGGTGGTTGTTTCCTGAAGTTGCCTTAACCTCAAATACTCCTTCTGAGAGTTCTAAGACAGAAACGTCAAAAGTTCCTCCTCCGAAGTCAAATACAAGCACGGTCTCATCTTTTTTCTTTTCAAGGCCGTAAGCAAGGCTTGCTGCTGTTGGTTCATTTATTATCCTTAAAACATCAAGGCCTGCGATCTTTCCTGCGTCTTTTGTTGCCTGTCTCTGGGCATCTTCGAAATAAGCAGGAACCGTGATCACTGCATTTGTTACCTTGCTTCCAAGATATGCTTCAGCATCTGCTTTGAGTTTTTGCAGCACCATAGCTGAAACTTCCTGCGGAGTATAATCCTTGCCGTCTATTGTCACTTTTTCGTCTGTTCCCATCAGTCTCTTTATGCTTCTGATAGTATGGTCAGGGTTTGTGATAGCCTGGTTCTTGGCCACCTTTCCGACCAGCCTTTCTCCGTCTTTTATCGTAACCACTGAAGGTGTTGTCCTGTCTCCTTCTGCATTGGGTATGATGTTAGCTTTTCCAGCCTCCATAGCAGCCACAGCTGAGAAGGTTGTTCCCAGGTCTATACCTATGGTCTTTCCTGCCTGTGCTTTTGTTTCTTCTTTTTGTTTTTTTTCTTCTGTCATTTTTTCGACCTCCGTCTAGTATCAGTCTAGCCAAAATAGCTAGGTGTTTTTGTCTTATTTTTAGGCTCTTTGCCTTTTTTCTTCTGCTTTTTTTCAAACTCCTTTAAAGCAGAAGGCTTTTCTATCTTTCCGTACTGCTCTTCATAATTCTTGATCACATTCTGCAGCAGGCCCAATATCTGCTTAGCGTGATAAGGGTCTGTCATGACCACGTTATGCTTTGCTACAATAGTGGGCGAATCTTTTGATCTTGCGTCAACCCTGGGAGTTACACATTTGAAGTCAAATGTAAACTGCATAGGGTTATAATTGATGCTCAATTCATGGGCAAAAAATTCATTACCCTCGTTTATGCTCATATTGACCTGTTTTTTATTTTCTGACATTTTATTCCTCCTTATCTTATTATCTTGTACTCCAATACCTTTTTCAGGGTCTTTTTGTCCGGGACCAATTCTTCCATCTCTCCCCCTGGAATATTCTTTCCTCCTGATTCAAGATAAACTTTCCACTGCCTTATCGACTCAGGATCATTTGGATTGACCAGATGATTTAGCTTGAACCAGACTGTCAGATTTTCCCCATGCTCAGAGCAGCTGCCTATCCTGCAATGCAGGGGCTTGACATCCTGAATAGTGCATGCGCCTTCTTTGTAAAACACGCATTCCCCAAAGGGCTGTTTTTTTGTGAGGGGCTTATGGATGATCGTGTTGAACAGCCTTATCTTTTTCAGATGATTCTCCTTTAATTCTTTTTCTGGAACTCCCAGATGATCTGCTATCCTTTTTATGTCTTCATCAAGCATATATCCAGAGTCATGGCTGCAGCAGTTTCCGCATCTGCTGCATTCTTTTCCAAGCTCTAATGCTTCTTCTCTGCTTGTGTCTTTTGTTATCTGCATTTTTCAATTGTCTTGGGATTTACTTTGTCAACCCTATTGATGGCATCGCTTTGTTCCAAAGCCCTGTAATTCCAATTTAGCGGCGCTGAGAGCTCTCTATGTTGCTACTCAAGCCGGCATTGCGCGAACATTTGCAGAGCAAATGTGAGTGCTATTGATAGGATTGACATATTGTTTTTTGACATTTTATTTCTTGCTTACCTTTACTTTTGTGTGCCTTATTATCTGGTCATTAAGCATGTATCCTTTCTGCAGCTCTTCAAGGACGATGCCTTCCTCTTTTTCAGAGGATTCCTGCAATAATGCTTCATGAAGATACGGGTCAAACTTCTTGTCTAATGCTTCGATCTGTTTTAGCCCTTTTTTCTCTAATATGCCCATAAGCTGGGAATAGAGCATCTCAAGGCCCTTGTCCTGTTTGTCTTTCAATGCGAGCTCAAAAGAGTCCAGGACAGGCAAAAGCTCGATTATAAGTTCCTTAGAAGCAGACTTGCAGAGTTTTTCCTGCTCTTTTTCTGTCCTTTTTTGATAGTTTTCAAAATCTGCCTGTACTTGCTTTAATGTAGATGTTAATTCCTCTATCTGTTGTTCTTTCTTATCCTTTGCTTTTTTTTGCTTATCTTTTTGTTTTTCCATTATATATCCCTTTTCTGTTGACTTTAAGTCAACTATGTTAATCTTAAATAAACAATTACTATTTAAATCTTTCGGCAAAGCTTTTTATATGAGTCTATACTTTTAAATATAAGATGATCATCTCAAAAAGAGTGACCATAGTAAAGATAAGAAAGCCTGTTGAGCAAAATCTCAATGAAGAGCTTCAGTGGTTTGGACATTCTTTAGGCCTTTTTAATATGAGGGACAAAGATAAGTCTTGTTTTAGGATATTTATAGAGCTTCTTAAGTCGACGAAATATGAAGAAGGGCTTAGTTCTGACCAGCTTGCTGAAAAGGTGGGGATATCAAGAGGGACAGCCATACATCACCTTAACAAGCTGATGGAATCAGGACTGGTCATAAATGAGAAGAACAGATATTTGCTAAGGGTTGAAAATCTTGAGCACCTTATAGATGTTCTTGAGACTGACCTTAAAAACACATGTGATGAGCTTAGGAAAGTAGCTGTCGATATTGACCAGAATTTAGGCTTGTGAATTCTCAGAATACAATTCTTTTGGCAGAAGACGGCTATATTCTGAATCTTTAGACAATTCTTTGAATATCCTTTGCGCAAGAGAGATATTCTCTTCTGAAGTTTCATTAGCAAGATATCTTTCACTGTTCTCAGCAGAACTGTTAAAATAAGCAGCTGGAAATCTCATAAGTATGTACTTGCTGTCATGCATAACATCTATTGCCAATGACTTATTGTCTGTTATCTGTGCTTTTACATCATATTGCTTACCCTTTTCCTTGTAGGGTATTTCTTTTTCTCTGATGATCATCCTTATATATTGATATAATAGTTTAAAAAGGTGATGCCTTTAGAAAGATTTTTATAGCAATCATATGTCTTAGGATGTATATGGAAAAAGCTGGGGGACAGGCAGTGATAGAAGGGGTTATGATGAGAAAAACAGATGATGTAGCTGTTGCTGTCCGTCTGCCTGATGGAAAGATAAAAGTAAAGAAAGATTCTCTTAAGAAAAGAAAAGGATTTTGGAAGAAGCCTTTTTTTAGAGGAGTTGTTAACCTATGGGATATGATGTATATCGGAGTCAAAAGTTTATTGTGGAGTGCTGACCAGCAGCTGGAAGAGCATGAGAAGATAACAAAAAAAGAGATCGCTTTAACATTAGGGATTACAATATTTTTTGCTTTGCTTTTGTTTAAAGGCGCTCCTTATCTTGTTGCATCTCTTCTTGGACTGAAGGAATCTTCAAAGCCTTTGCTTTTCAATGTTGTAGATGGAGTTATGAGAGGATTGATAATAT
>CAYXHN010000002.1:0-24075 GCA_964464955.1 uncultured Methanosarcinales archaeon | reverse complement strand
AACAGATAATAGATAAAACTCTCTTAATCTTCCTGCCTGAGGCCTTTCATATCTCCACATCCTTGACAATGCGTACCATTTTACTGGCTTTGGGATTGATTTTTGCTTTTCAAGGAACATACGGGTTATAGGGACTGTCAGGTCAAACCTCAATCCAAACTCTTCATTTCCTTTTTTCTCTAAAGTAAATATTTGCTGAAGTATCTCCTGGCCTGATTTTTTAGTCAACAGATCCAGAGTCTCAAAAGCAGGAGTTTCTACTTCATCGAAGTTGAAAGAAGAGGCTGTCTTTCTTAATGTCGAGAATATCTGTTTCTTTATTGACAGATCTTCCGGATAAAAGTCTGAAGTTCCTGTTGGCTTCTGAAATGATTCTTTTACTTCTTTCTGTATCTGTTCCTGCACTTTTTCTGCTTCAGGAATATCTAACTTTCCGCCTGCTCCAGTTATTAAACGTCTAACTGCATCTCTTACGCATTCAGAGGAATTTGGATAGATTCCTTTACTTACTAATGACTTTATCTCTTCTACCAATCCGTCAGTTAACCTTATTTGTATAGTTTGCATTACCATTGTGATGTATTTGTAATGCTATTTATTATATAAAGGTTTCGGAACTGTTTAAATGTTCTGTGATTTTAGCTCTTTTTCTATAAATTGCTCTATCTTGGTAGACATCTTCATGCTGTGTTTTTGGCAGTATTTTCTAAATCTTGACAATAGGTTAGAGTCTATAGTGAAGTTAGCTCTTTTTTTGTAGTTTATCTTTTTCAGCCTATGAGTCCTGTCGTATTCTTCAAGAGCTTCAAATACCTCTGGATAAAGCATGACTGCTTTTTTAGCGTTTTTTAACAGCTTTTTACCTGATAACATCTTTTATCATCCTCTTTATTGTGGAAATACTGGTTATGTTTTTGGATGCAATATCCAATATTGTTTTGGTTATCTTGTTTTTATCAAATCCTATCTCGAATTCTGTAAAATAAGCTATAATCAGCACTGCAGCTGTTCTTTTGTTTCCGTCTTCAAATACACGATCAATGACGATTGCCCTTGTAAGATAAGACAACTGATCTAATGAACTTTTATTTTTTATCGAAGATAGAGCAAAACTTAAGCTGCTTTTATTCCTGATTATTCCGTTGTTGAATAATCTGTTTAAGTTGATTACATCTTTTTCAGTAAACATTTTATACACACTAATATGTACAAATTATATATAAAGTTTATGGTTTTTTGGTCTTATCTTTGTATGAACAATACTTAGAAACAGGGCATTTCCAGCATAAAGGTTTTATGGGCCTGCAGATAGTCTGGCCGTGGACAACCATGACTTCATTGAATATCAGCCAGTATCTTTTTGGAAGCTTCTTCTCCAGTTCTCTCATGGTCTGATCTGGTGTCTTTGTCTTTACTATGCCCAGCCTGTTTGAGATCCTGTGGCAGTGGGTATCTATGGGCAGGGCTGGCTTGTTGAAAGCATAAACAAGAACACATCCAGCTACCTTATGGCCTACTCCTGGCAGTTCAAGAAGCTCCTGCATAGTGTCTGGAACTTTTCTGTTGTATCTTTTCAGAACTATCTTTGCTGTCTTTAGGATATATTTTGTCTTCTGGTTGAAATAGACAGTACGTTTTATTATCTTTTTTACATCAGAAGGCTTTGCTTTTGCCAAAGAGCTTAGTGTTGGATATTTTTTGAAGAGTTCTTTTGTTACTGGAATTGTTGCCTTGTCGTTTGCCCTTGCTGAAAGTATTGTTGAGATTAATATCTTCCAGGCTGGATATTTTCTAAATTGCCCCAGCATAGATACTCCTTGCTGCTTTGCTAATATCTTTAATATCTTGTCTATATTTTTTATTGGCATTTTTTATAGTGTCGGTTTAAGCATAATTTAGCTGATACTGCTATTATTGTTTTTTGATTTTTTATTAATCATAATCTATGGCGTCGCTTTGTTACAAAGCTCCGCAATGTCTCAGTTCTGCTGCGCTGAGAGCTTTATGTACAGCTAAGGTAAAACATTGCACGAATAAGCAAAGCTTACGAGTGCCATCGATAGGATTGAAAACAATTTCCAAATAAATATTAAAGTTTATATAGAAGTTTAAAAACCTATCTCCTATGGATGTCGATTCTTATCTTGAGAAGATGGAAAATTTTGGAAAAAATAAGTTTATGTTTAATATCAGCAGAAAGACTGCTGAGTTTTTGTCAATATTGATCAGGCTGAAGAATCCTAAAAAGATACTGGAGGTCGGAACTTCTAATGGGTATTCAACTATCTGGTTTGCTAAGAGCTGCAATGCTAAAATCTGGACAATAGAAATCTTAGCTAAAAAGCACCCTTTGGCTGTTGAGAATTTTAAGAAACTGGGTTTTGATAAGAGGATTACAGCTATACACGGGGATGCCATTAAGGAGATTCCTAGATTAAAAGGCAAGTTTGACTTTGTTTTTTTGGATGCTGTTAAAAAGGATTATATAAATTATATTAAATTGATCGAGCCTAAGTTAAATAAGAATGCTTTGATAGTTGCTGATAACATCATCTCTCATAAGAGAAGAGCTAGAGAATATTTATCTTACATGGGAAAGAATTATGATTGTTCTATATTGGACATAGGGCAGGGGTTGATGGTGAGCCTAAGATGAAATACAAAAGACTTGTTTTAAGTTTACTTCTTTCTATTACTGCAGCTTTCTTAGCTCTGATATTGGTAACTGAACTGCTCCGGATTTTTATCTGGCCATCATTATTAGCAGGAATACCAGCAGGAATAATAACCTTTGCGGTTGTCTTTTATCTTACTATGAGAAAGATTTGATCG
The DNA here is from genome assembly GCA_964464955.1 of uncultured Methanosarcinales archaeon. Classification (GTDB taxonomy): domain Archaea; phylum Nanobdellota; class Nanobdellia; order Woesearchaeales; family WJKL01; genus WJJM01. The sequence continues at coordinate 21,243 of CAYXHN010000002.1, read as the reverse complement.
ATCATCTTCATATTACTGCAATGAGCTTAGAAGGATTATAACAGCAGAATATAATGGATTTAAATGCCCAAATTCCAATCTTGAAACCATATATTGCCGCTCTTAATCTATAACAAGATGAAAGATTCATTGAAAATTTCAGCAGACAATCTTCAGAGGATTCAATACCTCTATCTATGGCGAAATTTTCAATCCCAAAAATTTACCAGCTATAGCAGGAGGATAGGGCGAGCACTGATCATCAGCAAATTTTTCTTATTTCAGAGAATAGTATTATTGATCAGGGATACATTTAAATAATATACATTAACTAATAATCAGATGGTATCAATATTCCAGGCAATAATACTCGGTATGGTCCAGGGAATCACAGAATGGCTTCCGATATCTTCTTCAGGCCATCTGGTATTGGTCAGGAATCTTTTTGGATTAGAAGTTCCTGTTTTATTTGACATAATCCTTCACCTCGGAAGCCTGCTGGTAATTTTCATAGTATTCTGGAAAGACATCAAAAAGCTTATCTTAGGGGTGATAAGAAAAGAGAAAAAATATCTTGCCTATGCAGGGTTTCTTATCCTGGCTACAGTGCCCATCGGCCTTGCAGGGATATTGTTCAACAGCAAGATAAAGGCTGCATTCAACAGCCCAACAATTGTAGGATTTTCTTTACTTTTCACAGCAATGCTGCTTTTCCTTTCAAGGTTCCCCAAAAAGAAAAACAGGAGGCTGAACCTGAAGAATATCCTTGTAATCGGTTTTGCACAGGCATTGGCTATACTCCCGGGAGTTTCAAGATCAGGCTCTACCATCTCCACAGGCCTTATACAAGGAGTAAAAAAAGAAGAAGCTGCAAGATTTTCTTTTCTATTGTTTATCCCAGCTATCTTGGGGGCTACATTTGTGGAAATGAAAGGCATAACATCCCTGTCAGCAGACATCCCTGCACTTATAATAGGCACTTCAGCAGCAGTCTTAACAGGAATAGTCTCATTAAAACTTCTTCTTAACATAATAAAGAAAGATATGTTTTATCATTTTGCTTGGTACTGTTTGGTCCTTGCGATGATCATCTTTATATTTTTGTAAAGCATAGTAAATGTATACTGGATAGGCCAATAAAAACATTATTAATATATCTCTCCTTTCTTAGTGGCAGATGCACCATTATAAGAATATTGCCCTACCTGAAGATCTTATCGAAAAAATAGATGCAGTCATAAAAAAATCCAAGCTCGGTTATAAAACAAGAGGGGAATTTGTAAAAGAAGCAGTAAGAAACTCCTTAAAAGAGCTTTCCAGATGATTCTCAACTAATGACAGGTACATAACCTATCTATATACAGGTTACCAAAAAGGATTATTAATGCTTCTTTCTTAAATTGGCATATGAAAAGATATACTAATGTTGCCCTGCCCGGGGATCTTATAGTCCAGATCGATAATATCCTCAAAAAAGGAGGGCTCGGTTACAAATCAAGAGGGGAATTTGTAAAAGAAGCAGTAAGAGAATCTCTAAAAGAGCTTAAAAAGCTCGACACCCCCTAAAAATCCTCTTCTTCTGTTTCCTTGTGCTCGTCTTCCTTATCTCTCATTATAATCGCCTGACACCTGTAAATACAGTTTCTGTAGGATAGACAACTACGCCCTTATCATTGATACCATAATACCTTATCTCTTTGTCATGATTTGTTCCTCTCATCTTTCTTACAGTTATACCTGGAATAAACTTATTTCCCTGCCTTACAAGATAAAGGACTATTACTCCGTCTACAACAAATTCCTCAACACCATACCTGCTTAAGTCCATGCTGCCCTCTTTTGTTTCTGAAAGGAGCAGCGAAGTGCACCCTAAGGATGATATCTCATTAGCAAGCATAGCTAACGCCTTTCGCCGGTCATCATCATTCTCTGAAAGCATTGTAAGGAGATTTATAGAATCGATAACAACTCTTTTTATCTTTTTTTCCTTTACAACTTCTCTTATTTCTTCAACCATATTTTCTATTTTTGCATCTACCTTATCCATGTAGCTCCGGATGTTGGCGATAGGGCCGCCGATAAATACAAACTTTCCTGACTTCTCAGCCTTATGCAGATCCATCCCTAACTTGCCCATATCTTTGTAAAGTTTCTCTTTTGTTTCTTCTAGTGTGATGTATAGGCTGGGGTCACCATACTTCATAGAACCATTGAACAAAAACTGCATAGCAAGGGTGCTTTTTCCAGAACCGCATGGTCCTGATAAGAGGATATTCCTGCCTCTGATAAATCCCCCTTTAAGCATCTTATCAAGGCCTTCTATTCCCGTAGGTGTTTTTGAATCCATCTAGCCAGACCTCCTTAAAATATGCCTTTTTCTACTTGTCAATATCGGCTTAATCAGTCCCAGGAAATAAAAAAATCCAACTCCAAACAAAAGGCCGGAAAAATGAGCCAATCCCTGCTTTAATGCAAATAAGAATTCTTTACTTTCAGCTCCATAAGAGAAATAATTTACAGCCGCAGTTGCAAAGATAAGCCCTGTAACCAGAAGAAAGATGAAAAGACCATTTATTTGGTATTTTTTTGTTTCTCTGCTTATCAGCCCAAATCCTCCGAATATGGCATTTGAAGCTCCTAGTGCTGTGAATGGAGATATTAGCCACAAGGGAATTACAGACAAAAGCCCCGAAGACAAGTAAGTCGAAGAAAAATCAGAGAAGAATGTTTTAAGTTCAAATGCGATTACAGCAAGCAGGCTGAATCCTATAAAATTTTCTAGCAGATGTTTTATATCAAGGTGTACAAATTGGTATGTCCCAAATCTCCAGAACTCCTCGGTTTTTTCAGGATCTAATGAGAGTTTTTCAGGGCCTGCAGGAAAAAAGAAAAATGCAGCAATATAGACAACCAGCAATATCCCTGCAAAAATTAAATTTCTATATCTTTTGATGTTCTTCATCCTGATCATGCCTTAGTATAAATTTTTTTAATTTGTCTTTTACTCTGGTTATATATATCAAAAGAAATATCCCTGAAGCGATTATGCTAATCCCTGCGCTGAATTCTGCAACCCACCCTTTAACCATATGCAGATAGTATTAAATAGGTTTAATATAGTTTTTTTATTCTCTAAAGGATAAGAATTACTCTTCAACAAAGATAATCTTGTTTATTTTCTTCTCGATATTTTCTATCTTTTTCCTTATCCTGCCTGTTGTTTTTCCTATAGCCGGTATATTTATAATAAATATTGCAGAGATTACTATAAGTGTCCACATGAGCAAAAACAGGATTTCTCCCTGAATAGAACTTATCTCCATGCCGTAAACAATCGATTTCCTTAAAGCTGTTTCAGACAGGACAAATGGATTAAATTTTGATATTCTATATATTTTATCTGACATATTCTCTATGGGGAGTATAGTGCTGGAAAAAAACAACATTATACTCGTTATTATGATTGATATCAGGACACTGCCTTCTTCTGAATTTAGGATATTCCCCACCAATGCGCCCAGCATAGTAAAAAAAGAAACTGCAATCAGCAGTATAAGGAATATGTTCAATCTGGTAAATGCGTTTATATCAAAAAAAACAAGGGATATGCCCAGAAATATCGCCAGCTGAAATGCTACTGATGTCATATCGGTAAAGTATCTTCCTGCCAGAAAATATATTTTCCGTGTTGGAGATATAATATTTCTAAAAGATGCCTTGTCATTCTTCTCGACAATATTTGCAGTACTGGATAACAGCACACCCCCCAGCATGATGATCATAACGATAAGCGAGGGAAATATATTTTCAAGATGGGAATCTTCCGGAACAATCGGCCTTACGTCTGCTGTGATAGGATTCACTATTCTGTCTGCATCTCTTATTCTGATGCTGCTCACATTGGCTTCTACTGCCTCAAGATTACTATCTAATCCTTTTAAGGCATCGGTTTCTTCAGCTATATATCCTTCTATCAGGGTCAGATCTTTTGATAATGAATCTGCTTTTTTTCTTATAAGCCGCATACTTAAGTTTAAATCTCCTACTATCCTGTCGATCCTGTTCCAGTAATCCTTGCTAAAGATATCATTGGATCTTATCTTGTTCTCCATGTCCCCTAACTGATCATCCAGTCTTTCCAGATCAGAAGAGTTGATAACTTTCTTAATATCTTCAACCAGATCCCGGCTGTCATCAGCTAATTCCAGAATGTCTTCAATATCTTCTTTGGAACCAACACCTTTGTCGCTGTTTGATTTAAGCTCTTCTATATTAAGGATGCATTTCTCAAGAGCAGAATCAAGTTCATCTATACTGGATTCCATCTTTTTTACTGTTTTATCTGAATCAGAATTGGACTGCAGCAATTTAGCAACCTCTGTTTTGCTTTCTTTGCTTATCCTGCTGACCTGATCAAGCCGATTTATCAGGACTTTTGTCATGTCTAGGCTCAATTCAGAAGATTCTCCTTTCAAACTATTGGAAAATAAGTTTACTATATTTTCCGCTAGGTTTATCCGGGATCTGTCTATATAGATGACCAATTCATTGTTTTTGGCAATCTCAAAATCGCAGGGGATGATTATGCACATATGGTCTCTCCCCTGCTTAACATCATCTATACATCTTTTTTCGCTTTCTTTCCTGGCAATGTCAAAATTATTGGCTTCGAGCCTTTCAAGCAGTGAATTGCTCATATTATTGTACTGCTCTGAATAAGAAGCAACAGAAAGCCTGTTCATCCCTTTATTATCGAATGCAATCCCCAGCAGTAATGTCAATATCAACGGTCCTAAAAAGATTGCAAGCATTGTTTTTTTCGAGCGCCATAACAGCACGAAATTCTTTTTAAGGATCTCCTTAAATTTATTTAATTTCATTGTTTAATCTTTATTTTTGTACAGCCTTCCTAAGTTTTTTGTCCTGCAGAGCATATATTTTGCTGCATACTTTTGAAAGCTCTTCAGGAAGATGGGAAGAAACAATAATCGTTTTTTTTCTTTTGTTGTTTAATTCTTTGATCAGGCTCCATATCTGATTTCTTAATCCTGCATCCAGATCAGCAGTGGGTTCGTCAAAAATCAGGATATCAGGATCATGTATGATAGAACAGGCAATATCCAGCCTTTTTTGCATTCCGTGAGAAAAATTTTTTGCTAATGTATCCTCTTCTCCATCTAATCTGACTTTCTTCAGGACAAGATTGATCTTTTTATCAAGTGTAATCCTTGGAATATCATGAAGAGAAGCAAAATAAATCAGATTTTCCTTTGCAGTCAGTCCTGAATAAAAGCTTTTTCCCTGCGTGGAGAATCCAAAATTTCTGAAATGGTTTGATCTTCCCTGATTGTCCCATAGATTAAATAAAATTCTGCCTTTGTCAGGCTTTATAAAGCCGATTATCATATTCAGAAGAGTGGTTTTTCCAATACCGCTTTCACCTACAATTCCCATAATCTCTCCTTTGCAGACAGCTATATTTATATCCCTGAGAACTTGCTTTTTGCCGAAATTTTTGCTTATATCCTTTAGGCTAATCAAAGCTGGATTTCCCATAGTCATATAAGGAAATATTCAAATCTTAAATCTGTTTTATACTCTAAAAAAGAAAAAGGTAATTCTCTGAATACAAGGGAGAATATAGGCATTCCTCCTGCAGATATAAAAAAGCAATTTATACAAATGTATCGGTTAGCATTATTATTAACCATCAGGGGAAATAATGGCAGGGGAGTGGAAAGATAAGATCAGCAGAATATTGAAAGATAATCCTAATGGACTCACTATAACTGAAATAAAGGATTTGGCAAACACAACAAGACATACTGCTTCTATAGTATTAGCTGAATTAAAAGGAGAAGGCAGAATAAAAATCAGAGAAGTAGGAAGAGCCAAATTGCATTATTGGGGGATGATGGATACATAATGATAAGTTCTGTCCAATCTTCTATAATATGGATAAGAAGCAATAAAAAAATTGTCCTATTTTTTGTTTTTTTGGTGCTGCTCACATACGGCGCTTATATCAGGATCCATGGTTTGGGAGAAAAGTCTTTTTGGATAGATGAGTCTATATCTGCTCTTACTGCCAAAAAGATACACGAACATGGCTATCCTTTACTGGAAAGCGGATTTGTTTATTCAGGAGCCACAGTTTTTCATTATCTGATGTCTGGATTTCTTATCTTTGGATACAGCGAATTCAATGCAAGGTTGATATCTGTTTTGTTTGGGATAGCCACCGGTATCCTTATCTATTTTATGGCTGCTGAATATGATAAAAATACAGCATGGATCGCTTTTGTTTTTTTATTGTTCCTCGAGATATTTGTAGTTTATTCAAGACAGGCAAGGATGTACCAGATGGAAATGTTCTTGTTTTTTTTGACAGTATTTCTTATCTATAAAAGCATTGATAAAAAAATATATTTGATAGGGGCAGGATTATCTTTTTTGCTGGCGTATGACACACATCCTGTAGCGCTTCTACTCTTGCCTTTATTTTTTTACTCTTTTTTAAGGAATAGGATGGATAGGATAGTTTACATTGCAAGCGGACTTGTAGCATTGTATCTTGTCTACCTCCATTTTGGAAGGTTAAGTGATTTCAGATTACTTTATCTGGTAGACTATTTTTCTCATCTAAAATATTATGCACCTTTTGTTTTTGTTTCTTTTGTCGGAATTGCCCTAACCTGGAAAAATAGGCTGACATGGTTTTTGGGAGTATCTGCTGCTCTCCTTCTCATAGCAGTAGGTTTTGAAAAGTTATTTGCATCAAGGTATATTTATCTGCTGTTTTTTCCTATGATACTCATGGCTTCTGCTGCCTTGTCAAAAATAAGGTTAAAGTGGATTGTAATAGCAATATACATAATATGGCTTTCAAATATATTCAACCCATTTGCTTATTCATTCATCCTCATTCCTGAAAGAAATATATCTCATGAAGATACTACTGAACCCAGAGCTGAATTCAGGCAGATTTATCAGGAACTTGAAGGCATATATGAAGATGAGACCCTGATAGTCTCTTTTACTCCGGCAGCAGAATGGTATTTCAAGAAACCGGATTACTGGATATTTTTTTCTTTTAACAGGATACCTGGACCTGCAAATGAGAGTTTTACAGTATATGGCGATAGGGACGTATATACTGGAGCAGAACTGATCTATGATCTAGAGGATATCAAAAAAATAGAAGAAGAAAAGTTTGTTGTTATTGATGATTGGGCAGCAGGTCGTATAGCCCAAAATATCATATCCTCATTAGAGGACTGTACGATAATCCTAGAGAAAGAAGGCATAAAAATATATGGGTGTTAAGATGGACATATCTATAATAGTACCGGCATACAATGAACAGGATAATGTTATCCAGCTTTATGATGAGATAAAACATGTGATGGAAAACATGCCTGATTATTTTAAGAAACTTCATTGTGAGCAGTTGGACAAGAAATACTTTTCTTATGAGATACTATTTGTTGATGATGGAAGTTCTGATATGACTTTTGAAAACCTCATGCAAATAAAAGACAATGCTGTCAGGCTTATAAGATTCAGAAAAAATTTCGGCCAGTCTGCAGCATGGCTTGCAGGGTTCCATCATGCCAAAGGCAGAATAATATTTACTATTGACTCAGATCTTCAAAATGATCCCAAAGATATTCCTAGGCTTTTGGCAAAGCTGGAAGAAGGATACGACTGCGTTTCAGGATGGAGGTGCAAAAGAAAAGATTCATTGTCAAAACATATGTGCTCTAGAATAAGCAATTTCCTGAGGCATAAGCTGATCAATGATAATGTTAATGACTCAGGATGCAGCCTTAAAGCATACAAAAGAGAATGTCTTGAAGGCATAGAACTTTACGGAGAGATGCACCGTTATATAACCTCTTTGATAAAATTGAGAGGATTTAAGATAGGGGAAATAAAAGTCAGGCACAGGCAGAGAATTCACAATAAGACAAAATATAACCTTTATAGGCTTATAAAAGGATTTCTTGATCTATGGAACGTTTGGTTCTGGCAGAAATTTTCAGGAAGACCACTGCATCTTTTTGGAGCACTGGGAATATGGGTTGCATCCTTGGGTCTGATGGGGGTTTTTCTCTCTGTTTATATGAAACTATTTAGAGGGATTGACCTGTCTGATACGTTCCTGCCAGTCATTGCAGTCTTTTCAGTGATGATTGGGCTCCAATTATTTGTTTCAGGAATTCTGGGCGATATACTAATAAAAAATTATCATGGGATAAACGGTAAAAAAGGCTATGATATAAAGGAGGTAATCCGAAGAAGATGAGAATACTGATGCTTAATTATGAGTTTCCTCCTGTTGGAGGGGGGGCGGCTAATGCAACCTATTATCTTCTGAAAGAATTTTCCAAAGATAGCAATATAGAAATTGACCTGATAACCTCTTCTACATCTGAATTTAAATTTGAGGTTTTTTCAGAAAACATCAGGATATACAAGCTGGATGTAAAAAAAGAAAACAGACATTACTGGAAGATGGCTGAGCTTCTTAGATGGAGCCTAAAAGCTTACTTTCTTTCAAAAAAACTAGCCAGGAAAAACAGGTATGGCCTGTGCCACTGCTGGTTTGGATGGCCCTGCGGTTTTATAGGATATAAACTAAGGAAAGATATGGATTATATTGTCGCCTTAAGAGGGAGTGATGTGCCCGGGTATAATCCAAGATTAAAAATGATTGATAATCTTTTTTTAAGGACAGTTTCAAGAAAAATTTGGGCAAATTCTAAAAAGGTAATAGCTAATTCACAGGGTCTTAAAAAACTTGCATCAGCTACACTGGACAGAGACATTGATATAATTCATAATGGTATTGATGTAGAGGGGTTTAATCCTGATTTTAAAATAAAAAAGGAATTAAGAATATTAAGCACATCAAGGCTTATAAGAAGAAAAGGTATAGAATATCTTATTAATGCTGTTTTTGATTTGGAAAATATAAGGCTGGATATTGTAGGGGATGGAAATTTAAGAAACAAACTTGAAAATCTTTCAGCGAAGCTAAATCTGGGAAACAAGGTTTTTTTTCATGGCAACATACCCCATAATCAGTTAAAAAGTTTCTATCAGAATGCAGATGTATTTGTACTCCCCTCTCTAAACGAAGGAATGAGCAATTCTTTGCTTGAAGCCATGGCTTCAGGACTTGCAGTGATAGCAACAGATACAGGGGGAACAAAAGAGCTGATAAAAGATAATGGTTTTGTTGTCGAAAAAGGGTCCCCTGAGTCAATTGCTCATAAACTGAAACTTCTGGAAAGAGACAGGGGTCTGGCAGTTTCGATGGGAAAAAAGTCAAGAAACGCAGCTAAAAACATAAACTGGAAAAATGCTGCTAAGAAATATAAGGGTGTTTACAATGAATTGGCGTAAGCCTATTATTTTTGTTCTATTGTCTTTATCTAGAAGCAGAATTCCTAGATATCTGAAAAAGATTAAAGAACTCGATAGATATTCTGGCGAAAAAATAAAAAAATATCAGGAAAAAAAACTGAAAAAAATGCTGCTACACGCTTCTAAAAATGTCCCCTATTATAATGAAATCCTGCAAGTATCAGGAGCTATGAACCATAAAAAAGTCCATCTTGAAAATTTTGATAGGATACCTTTTTTGACAAAAGACATAATAAGAGAACAGGGAAAAAATCTATATTCAATGGACTATGAAAAAAGAAAGCCCTACAAAAACTCATCAGGTGGATCTACAGGAGAGCCTGTGAGATTTATCCAGGATAAAAGATATCGTGAATGGAATATTGCTAACAAACTTTGGATTAAGCTAAAGGCAGGCCAGGATATAGGGGATAAAGAATTGCGTTTCTGGGGTTCTGAAAGGGATTTGCTTGAAGGCAAAGAATCATTTAAGATTAGGTTTAGAAACTGGATATACAATCGAAAAGAGCTCAATACATTCAAGATATCAAAAAAAGATATGGCAGATTATGCAGAAAAGATTAATGACTATTGCCCGTTATGGATAGAGGCTTATGTCCAGCCAATATATGAGTTTGCAAAATTCATCAGAGACAATGATATATACATACATTCCCCAAAAAACGGCATATTGACATCTGCCGGAACATTACATTCCGATATGAAAAAATTGATTGAGAAAGTTTTTAGATGCCAGGTCTATAATCGTTACGGTTCAAGGGAAGTTGGCGATATGGCCTGCGGTGTTGATAGTCTGAAAATTAGTTTTTGGAACCATCATGTGGAAGTTATCAATGGAAAACTTTATGTGACAAATCTTAATAACTATGCAATGCCTTTTATTAGGTATGATATTGGAGATATGGCTGAGTTGAGTGAAAATGGGATATTTCTAGAGAATATTGAAGGGAGGGTTATGTCTGTGTGCAGAACTAAAGAAGGCAAAATTGTTCCTGCAGAATTCTTTATTCATTTTGTTGGTGTTGTACATAACAAGGGCAGTATTGATAAATTTCAAGTTAAGCAAACAGATTACGATCAGATAGAATTGAAAGTTATAGTAAAAGATAAACAGCAATTTCTTAAAGATAAAGAAGAGATTGAAAAATCCATAAAAAAAGAAATGAACAACAATGTAAATATCGATTGGCTCTATGTGGATAATATTAAAGAAAGCAAAAGTGGCAAATATGAATATGTGAGGTGCGAGATATGAACATACTTATATTCGGAGATACTTCTGGCTGGAATATTAGTAGTTTTTCACTTAGCAAGATAAATCCAAAACTTTTGGAAAAGATAAGGAAAGCAAGCCATGTCATCTACAATTTAGAAGGCCCAATAAGAAAAAAAAATAAATCTTATAACTTAAATCTCAGGTCCAATACTATCCAAGATGCATTCCTTAAATCTCTGCTAAGGATTACAGGCAGGAATCAGCCTATTGTCTCTTCAGATAATGGGATCCTTGGCCTATTAAGATTAAACAAGAATACAATCGTAACTTTGGCAAACAACCATATAAAAGATCTGGGCTACGAAGGCTATAGAGATACTATTGGAATACTTAAGGAAAACGGTATTAGATTCATAGGTGCAGGGGAAAACAATAATGAAGCATCAAAAGATATTATCATTGATAATTATGCTCTGGTCAACTGCAATTCTGTAGGATCAGAGAAATTTGGGATCAAGTTCAGGATCTATAATGCAACAAAGAATGATTACGGAGCCTCTTATCAGAAATATGCTGAATTAAAAACAAAGATCGCCAGATACCGCGAGGAAGGAAAGAAAATCATCCTGATAATGCACAGCGGAAAGGAAATGCCTGAGGATGAACAGAGCGCAGGAATAAATCTGGAAATGATCCAGTCTCTGGATGCAGATTATACTGTGATCCATCATTTTCACAGGTATCTAAAGACGACTTATGAGAAAGATAATATATTCTGCATCGGGAATCTTATATTTCACAGGCCAGGCAAATTCCAGAAAAAAAGAAATACCTGTTTTATACAGGTTTCAGATAAAAGCTGTTCAAAACATTTTATAAGAAGTATCGGAGGTCATATCTATGAACAGGCATAAACTCATTTATATTACAGGCACAGGGCACAGCGGATCTACCCTCCTTGATATGATTATGGGATCATCAGATGAGGTTCTGAGTTTGGGAGAGCTTTCATTTTATAATCTGTATAAGGAAAATATCACATATAAAGAAAGTACTGGAAAATATCAATGCACCTGCGGTAAAAACTTCAAAAAATGCAGGTTCTGGAGCAGAGTAAGCTCTTCGATTAAGATAAAAAAATTCTACAGCATCTGGGAAGAGATACAGATTATCATAGGGATATTTATACCATGGATTAAGATCAAAAAAGTCACAGATGATACTGACACCCTCATAAAAGAACTTAAAGGACACGAAATGTTTGATTATGTGTTGGATTCTTCAAAAGATCTAAGAAGACTTTTTATCTTAATGGAAAATCCTAAATTAGATGTATATCCTGTTGTTATCATGCGCAGGGCAGAAGCTGTAGCTCATTCATATAGTCGGAACGGAAGAATACAGAAAAGCAAAAATTATTACATTATGCTTCTGCAGTGGATTCTCACTCATTTTTTAATTAAAAAGATCGTTAAAAATAAAAAATATACCCTGATAGATTATGAATATTTTTGCAGGCACCCCAAAAAGTATATACAGGAGATAAATAAAAAATTGGATATCTGCATAGATGAAAAGGATTATCTGAAAAGATTAAACTCTAAAACGTACCATAATATTGATGGCAATATAATGAGATTTAAAAAGATTGGTTCTATCGAATCTGATGATCTCTGGAAAAATAAGATAACTTCTTCTAAAAAAATATATTCAAAGATAATGCTAAAGATTACAAAACCATTGTGGAGCCGTACGTAATATGAAAAAAGATGAAAAAAGGAAGAAAAAAAAAGTGGGTATTATACTGAGAAATCTAAGCAAAGCAGGTGTAACCAGATTTATTTCTAATGTTCTATTTGCTATTGACAAAAACAAGCATATTCATGAAAAATTTGAATTTTACCTCATACATAATGATGATAATTCAAAGCTTATAGATGGGACCCCTATCGGGGATTTTGGCAAAAACTTCAGAAGAATAATGGTCCCTGGAAAGAGTGTTATTTTATGGGATTATATCTTTTCATTTTTCGGTTTGAGAAATAAGAATCTGGATGTTTTGCTGTATCTTAAAAATAATATTCCTTTTACACACAGATTATTAAAATGCAAAAAAATAAATGTAATCCACGACCTTCTTGATTTTAGCGATGTAGGTAAAAATAGACGATTGAATTCTTTGTATAACCGCGTTTTTTTTAAGATTTCATGTAAACTGTCTAACAAGGTAATCGCTGTTTCTAAAAGTACAAAAAAAGAGATAAAACGGAATCTGGATGTAGCCGAAAGCAAAATATGTGTCATCTATGAGGCTGCAGATAAACAATTCAAAAAGACAGATCCCGATATGGCTGTTCTAGAGAGATATGATATTAAAAAACCCTTCATACTTTATACGGGGTCTGATGTCCCTAGAAAAAACATAAAAAGGCTTGTTAAGTGCTTTAAGTCTGTATCCCATTGCATACCTCATAATCTTATACTTGCTGGTAATTTCAGGAAAAAATATGAAGGGCATAAGGTCAGGCAGATAGGATACATAAGCAATCACGATATTATCACTCTTTATAATCTTGCAGATTTATACGCTTACCCATCTTTGCATGAAGGTTTTGGTCTTCCTATATTGGAAGCACAGGCATGCGGCTGTCCGGTTATAACGTCTGACAAAACAAGCTGTCCGGAGGTTGCAGGATACGGGGCCCGCATCATAGATCCTTATTCAGAAGATGAGCTTTCAGGCGGGTTAGTGAAGATATTAACAGATAACGATTACAAAAACCAGCTTGTTAAAAAAGGCTATGAAAACTTAAAAAGGTTTAGCTGGGAAAAGACAGTTGATGGATTTCTGGAGGTTATAGAAGATGTATAAGCCAGGATATAACCTTAAAAAACAAGATCCTATAAACAAGTATCTTGGCATTGTAAGGAAAAAAGGATCATATTACCTCATAAAGAAATTTGCTTATATTTATCTGTTTCCGGTTTATTGGCATTACTTCAAAAAAAACAGAAAATTCACTTTTAAGGGAAATAGGTTCGATTATTTTTACCATTCGTATAACTACACCTATACAAACGAAAGGATTGTTGAAATACCTCTTATATTGCATTTTATCCAAAAAAAAGGCCCGAGATGCAGTATCCTGGAGATAGGCAATGTATTGTCACATTACACTTCTGCTAAATGGGATATACTGGATAAGTTTGAGAATCAGAATAAGGTTATAAATGAGGATATAATTGATTTCAATCCTGCTGAAAAATATGATCTCATTGTTTCTATTTCTACAATGGAGCACGTCGGCTTTGATGAAGAGGTTAAAGATGACAAAAAGATACTGAGATCTATTTCACACATCAAAGATAATTGTCTCAAAAAAGAAGGAAAATTTGTGTTTACTGTCCCGGTAGGTTGGAATAAAAATCTTGATAAGATCCTGCAAGGTGATGAGATAAACTTTAGTGAAGTATATTACTTCAGGAGGATATCATGGGATAACAATTGGAACTTATCCACAAAACATAAAGTTCTGAAGACGAGGTTTTCAAAACCATATATCGGAGCAAATGGGATAGTGTTAGGGGTTGTTTCCAATGGCTAATTGGATATTTCTGTTAAAGGCTTATTGGAATAAGCATAAATTGGCCATTAAACTTTTTTTTACCTTTTCGTTATTCAGCGTATTGATATGGAAAATTGATATCAATAAGACCCTTGCAAATTTCAGCAGGATTAATTATTTGATATTAGTTCCTTTGCTTTTATATCCGGCTGGCGTGATGATAAGCACAAAAAAATGGCAAATATCATTGGGGATATATCATGACTATTGGCACCTATTCAAGATATATTGGATTTCAAATTTTTTTAGTAATTTTTTACCATCTACTATAGGGGGCGATTCATATAAATTATTAAAACTTAAGAAACACAAGCTCAAAAAAAAGTTTACATCTATATTCTTGGATAGAGGTTCAGGCATATTTGCGCTGTTCTTTCTTTTGCTTGTCTTTGCAGTACCAATCATGGTATTGACAAGCAGTACATTTTTATTTTTTACTGCGCTGATATCTCTGCCTTTGGCTGTAACAATGGCTGTCCTGCCTGTTTTCATGCCGTCTAAAAATAAATGCCTGGCAGGAATTAAGAAAGCCATAAGATCGAACCTGCGTCTTTTCCCTCTTTTGTTTTTTCTTTCAATCTTATTCATCTTGATGGGTGCTTTTAGTCTTTGGATATATTTCTGTATGTTTGGATTCTATATCTCTTTTTTTGATATTTTTTTGATATATATTATTCTTAGATTGATAGCCATGATACCTGTTTCTTTGAATGGATGGGGGTTGAAAGAAAGCGGCATGGTATATCTGGTCGGTTTTTTAGGGATATCTCCAGATATGGGTTTAAGCATTGCTTTGGTTTCCAGGATAGTATTATTGGTTGCAACAGCATTTGGAGGATTGCTGTATCTATTTGATGATGCATGAATCCATATTTCTACAAAGCATAACCCTTGAGATTTTTACTCCTAAAAATGCAGTCAATTTCTGATGCAGATTATAAGGGCATTAAGCCCACCTTTACATAATCAAAGAATATTAACTGTTAAAACTATATATTTTTACCAGATCTACATTGTTTATTGTTATCTCCTTTTCCAGAGTACCTTCTTTAGTTGCATATCTCATATTTTTGCTTCCAGGATGGATGCTATCGTGTAACCTGTAAAAAACGCCAATATCAGGATTTGCTTTTGTTCTCCATGTTATTCTTCCAGGATAATATCTCCTAAAATCTGAGCTGTATCCCATAAGGAGCACGGTTTTATTATTTCCATGTTCCCGAATTATGTAATTCGCAGCTTCTTTATGCCCATCGCCCCACCCAGCAGGATAGAATTCATAGATATTCTTGCCCAAATTTGTCAAGGCATTATAAGATTCAAAATGATATGGGGAATATACTATTCCTGCAGACACTATTAACAATATTGCCAGGAAAAAGACAACCTTTCCTTTACATCTCCGGAGATGATACAGCCCATAAGCCATTATTATGGATAAACAGGGATAGATGAACAGATGATATTTGTCTCCTTTTTTTGTGGATAAGGACAAGAACAATAAAGAGAACAGCAGAAATATGATGATTAACAGATTCTTATCTTTAAAGAATCTTTTATCTTTGCTGATGTATGAAATTCCTGCAAATAAAAGGATAAGCATTATTACAGGCAGGCGGACAAACAACAGGACAAGATAATAGTGCATCGGAAATTGTTTATGACTCACACCCATTATTTCATAGTTAGCTTCTTTTGGATGATGCATATAAGGAGTAGTGCTGTTTACAAATGTTTCTTTAAATGATACTATGCTGTTCTTTCCGTTTAACTCAGGCCAGAATAACATACACAAGATTACTGCTATCAGGATGGAAAAGAGCACTAAATAGTTCTTTTTTTTCCGAAGCATGTTGTTAATATAATTCTGTTTGTCTTTTTTTATGGTTAGCAAAGAAGCCCATATAAAAAAAACCGGTAAAAGTACCACTGCAGATATCTTTGTCAATATTGAAAGAGATATAAAGACGGCCAAGGCGATCATCCAAGCACTGCCTTTTTTGAACAAAAGGTAAAAAGAAAACAATGCGCAGCTGACAAAAAAGACCAATATCGAATCTGGATTTGGGATTCTGGATAAGGCAATAAAATAAGGATTGCAGGCCAGTAAAAGTGCAGAATATAATGCTGTTTCATTGTTCCATATCTTTTTTATAAAAAAATAAAATAGGATTAAAAAGATCGCATTGACCATTATATGGCCTATTCTTGAAGAAACAACAGGATTAAAATAACCTTCAAAGATAATGATAAAAATTGCAGAAGTTACAGCTGAAGTGACTCCTGGCGTTCCTGTCATTTTTACTGCATCAAAAGGAGTTGTAAGACTATACCATTCCACAATGCCAGTATATCCAAATTTTTCTGCTATGTATTGAAATCCCCTTCCCATATATTTGATTGTATCTGGGGATTCACCAGGTATTCCCACAGCATATAATGAAAACAGTATAAAGCATATAAAAACCAGAAAAAATAAAAAATCTGTATTAACTATCTTTTTCTTTTTTTTATACTCATCCCCATAAAATGAGAATACTATGGCCAGTATCCCGATAATAGCACCATAATCATGCAATCCCGAGAATATTCGGATTTTGAATCCAAGCAGAGCAAGAAAAAGCAATACTAAAGTTGCTATAAAGAGCATGTTTGTTAATCTTGTTGATATTTTTTTACATGCTTTTGCCTGCCGGTGAGATGATAATGATTCTTTGTTTATTCCATCTTTTTTATATTCTAGGCAGTACTTATTATTCAGGCTGTAATAAAATATCAAGATTATTGAAACAGTTGTTAAGTACATAAGATGGCTGAGGAGATTGTCCAGTGATTCAGATACCTTGTTTAATAGCACATTATGAAATTCAAAGGACTGCAAAACCAGCAGAAAAAACAGAAAAAACAAAAAATATTTTACATATTTTTTTGTTTTTGGTTCTTTGGTCAACAAAAGTGCAAAAGCATCAAACAGAACAAGAATATAAAAGAAGACATTCAAAGAGATAAATTCATTAACTGAAAACAGGCCGATAGTTTCAACCAGTATAAACATGAAAAAGACTATGCTGAGGTTTATGGCGGTCAAAAATATTATGCTCTTGTTTTGTTCTATCTTTGAGATAATCTCTTTGGGTTTTTCCTGCCAGAATTTCATTTTTGAATATCGATTGATATCTCTGTAATTCTGCTTTCACCCTTGGGGCTTCTTAGATATATGTTCTTGATTCTTTTCTCCCCATCAAATATTCCAATCAATTTTTCTCCTTTTGTTTTTAGGATATTCTTTGAAATGATGATGTCCGGTTCTAAACTCTTATTATATATCTTTAATCTGCTTAATGAGCCGTTTAGGTTTTGCCCATCTAGATTCTCCCTTCTTCCTACTGCAAATATTCTATCATCAGAATCCATAATTGCCCCGGGGCAGTTAACTATATCTTTTAACTGGCTGTTTAAGTAAAATTTTGCTTGTATCCCATCATATGTACCTTCTAGTTTATACCATTCTCCTGTTTTAATCTCCTCGCTTTCTATTGTTGCAGGAGGACAGTAATCCCCTCCCTCTTTCTGGATAAAAAATCTTATATCATTACTGCTTCCTCTGGCATATATTCCATACTGTCTGTTATCGGAAAATATTTTTGTGTTGCTTTTTTTGGGGTTTGAAGCAAACTTCACAACAGCAGCAAATGAAAGCTCTTTTGATATATTGATATTTTTTATTTTAATATAATCATCACATCCGTCAAAATTATAATATCCATCTCCATCTTCAGATATCCATTCAGGATACTTTGTTTTATCTTCCCCCCCTAACTGGCCGTGATTAGAATTGCCGCTTTTGTCTAAAACAGATCCATTAACATGGGGCGCATCAAAAGGCATATCTATTAGAGAGTGCATTTCATTGCCAGAAAATATTTCAAAATAATATCTTGGCTGCATAAAATAGTCTGTATGGCTATTAAAGATCAAATCTTTGATATAGTCTTTTTTATCTTTGTATTTTTGGGCGAATTCATTGAGTACATAAATATTGACTTTGTTGATAGAGTCTATAAAAGTATAGTTTTTAATTTCATCTAGATATACAGGAATCCAGCTGCCATTTTTATCGAATTTAATCTCAACGATTCCTTCTTCATTTTTTAATTTTAGGGTAATTTTTGTTTCATTATCAATGACAATATCAGGTTTAAAACTAATCTTTGCTTCCCCTTCAAGAATTCTGAAAGTCTCATCACCTACTCTCGTAGCTTCACTTCCCTCCCACGAATCTATACATATCTCTTTTGAGCAGCCCTTATCTTCCAGGGTCCCGATATCCAGAGTATAGGTTTTCTCAAACCCAAAAGGAAGAACATTCATATAAATGACATATCCCAAGATAAGCAGGGGCGCAACATAGGAAAAAACCACTGCAGCATTATAGGCTCTTGATCTGCGTTTATATTGCCTGAATTTCCATATAGTAAGCCTCAAGCAAAAAAATACAAGCAGTATAAGAAAAACATATCTTGAGATTATAAATGCCTGATGCTTTAAAAAAAAGCTTAATATTCCTCCGAACAAGGATATTATAAATACAACAAGCCCTGTTTCAACCACCCATACCTTTATCTTCTTATTCATCTTTTTCACCAGCTAAAATGCCAATAAATCCGTCCCATCTGCTTTTAGAACTTTTTGATAGATTTTTAGATTCCTTGTTTTTATCTACACAGTATACTGATTTTTTGCCACCCTGCAATGCCTTTATCTTTATATCAACCATTTTCTCAAGATCAGCCAGCTCATCTGAAAAATGAATCTTCATCCTTTTCAATACCCCTGTAAAATTGTCTTTCATAGAATCCATCTTCATTTCTATATCTTGTTTTGTCTTGTCCAATTCTTCTTTTTTTAGATTCTGTAACTCTATCAAAAAGATGATCAAACTCCCCCATTTTAGAAAGGAAAAGATCTATTCATTTAAACAATTTTTTCTAACTAATGTGCATAGTCAATATAATTAACTTTTTCTAGGTAATAATATTTTATCCATAAAAAAAGACAAAAAAAGTTTTATGAATATACTATGATTTTCTCTTATCGATTGCATAGTAACTGACTTAAACTTAAGCTGGTCGTAATAAATGAAAAGAGAAAGATTAACAAGCACAATATTGACTGTCATTGTTATAGGGCTTTTGCTCTTTTCCGGCCCTACAAATGCTGTTCTTGTTACAATCGATGGAGATTCTTCAAAAAATTTCAGTCCTGCAGCGTCTCTTGCAGCTGCCAGTCTAAATGCTACAATCAATATACAGTCAGCAGAAAGGATAAATATTCAGAATTATACTATCAGAATATCAAATGCGTCAGGCGCAAACCATGTAAATTGTTCTGTTCAGTTGAATGGAACAGAACTGACAGGCTGCGGCTATATAACCAATGTACAGATTTCATATACGAATTCCAATTATACCTACGGCGACCTTTACGGCTATGGATATACTACTGCTGGGTCTAATCAGATTTACGGCCAGACTGCAGGATACGGCTACGGCTATGGAGATGCCGCAGGAATAACAAATGAAATTATCATAACATTTGACTGGGAATTCCAAAAACAGTTAAAGCCAGCAGGAACATACAGTTTAAATGTAGGCGCAGTTGCAAAAAATGGAGATGAGATAAAAACATTTACTTCAGATTCTACAAAATCAATAATCCTCAATGCAGTTTCAACCCATGAAACTGCAGGTGCAGCAGAACTTTCTTCTTCGATTTCAACTGCGATAGGCGGAGGTACAGTCACTGTTCCTGCAAATGTAGGTTTTATAGATACAGCTAATTTTAGCACAAATGTAAGCTCCTATCTAAAAGGCATTATCGGAGTAACAGGAAATATAACAATAAATGTGTCTCTTGGATCAGGCATTGGAGGCATTTCATCGTCAAATCTTCCTGAGGATACTGATGATACAGTTTTGAATATCTATCTTGATATAAACGGGACTATCGACTCAACCCAGGGATATGCAGATATATATCTAAGTATTCCTAAGGAGCTGGTCGATGCTTTAGGCTCTAGTGCAAAAGATAATCTTAAATCTTATGTTTTGCATAATGATGGGACAGAGTCTGCCTATAATCTTATCAGAGTTTCCGATCTTGATACTTCTTCGGATTATGCTTTTAGGATAAGGACAACTAAATTTTCAATATTTGGGTTGTATCATCACGCCGCCTCATCATCTTCTATGTCACCTTCTACAGGCGGATCTTCTTCAGGAGGATTGATGTGCGGAGACGGCTACTGCCAGTCTTTTGAATCGTGCAGTGTGTGTCCTGAAGACTGCGGCGTATGTCCTGTCGAAGAAACTGCAGATGATAAAGATATCGAAGAAATACCCTCTGAACAGCCTTATAATCAGTCTCAAGAAAAACAAAAACTGCCGCAGGCAGAGCAAGGTTCGCAGCAGTCCCCGTCTGGATCAAATTCATTAATATCAACAGTGCCTCTTGGATTGGGAGCTCTGACTATCGCAGCTGCAGGAATATTTGCTCTGGTACTGCTGTTGATAATCCGAAAACACGCAGGTATAAGATCAGAAAAGACAAAAAAACGAAGACCAGGAAATAAAGGGCGGCTAAAAAAATAAAAGAGTATCTCCAATAAAAAATAAATCTTTTTCAGAAAATGATGAAATTCATCGCTTTTATATTCATATTTGTTTTCATAGCAGTTGTGATGATTTCTGCTGTTAATTCTGGGCTGGGCCTGGGAATCATCAGTCTTATAGTGCTCATGGCTGCAGCAATCGGATTTATATTCTATATAAAGGACCGGATATGATATTCCCTTTCAGAAGATAAAATCTTTTTCTTTATCAGCCGTATAAAAAAAGAATATATTACCCAGATGGCATCTTATGCTTATGAGATACTTACTGGCTTTTTGTATATCAGTAATTGCCTTGTCCGCAGCAGTGTCTGCAGTTT
>CAYXHN010000001.1:0-26579 GCA_964464955.1 uncultured Methanosarcinales archaeon | reverse complement strand
GATAATGATGGGATTCCGGATGATGAGGATCTCTGCGGAAACACTCCTGCAGGAGAGGCAGTAGATGAAGAGGGATGTTCAGAATCCCAGAAAGATGATGATAATGATAATCTTGACAATGCATGGGAAACAAGAGCAGGCCTTGATCCAAACAATCCTGACACAGACGGAGACGGAATTCTGGATGGAGATGAAGACAACGATGGAGACGGACTAACAAATAAGGAAGAATATGATTATTTCAAGAGGACAGGAGATTATCTTGACCCTACAAATGAAGATACTGACGGCGACGGCTGGGAGGACGGAGAAGAGATAGAAGCAGGAACAGACCCTATAGACCCAAGGGATTATCCAGAAGCAGGCGGAATCTTTGGGATACTATTGTTTGTACTGGGAATCCTTATAGTGCTTGCAGGTGCAGGATTTATCGCATATAATGAGACACAGGCAAAAGGAAAGCCGGTTCCTCCAAGAGCAAAAACACCGCCAGCACCTTCAAGACCAACACCTGCCAGGCCAGCTCCTTCAATGCCAACACATAGAAGACCAACACCTTCAAAAGAAAAAGGTTCAGCATTGGAAAGGCTGAGAAAAAGGCTTGCTGAAAAGACAAAGAAAAGAGAGAAGGTGTTTGAGGAATTCTCTTCTGAAGAAGAAAAGCCTGAAAAAAATAAGAAAAAGCCAGAAGGAAAAGAAACTGCGTCTGAAAAAGAAAAGAAAAGAAAGCCAGAAGAAAAAGAAAAATCCTTTGAAAATTTCAGGCCAAAAAAGATGCTGAAACAAGCAGAGATAAAGCCTGAAGAGATAAAGATCCCTGAAAAGAAAGAAGAGTTTGAAAAACTGGCAAATTTAACAGAAGAGCACATAAAAGGAAAAAAGAAAAAGCTTCCTTCACTGATCGAGATAACAAAAGTTTCACCAAAGAAGAAAGAAGAGTTTGAAAAACTGGCTTCTCTTATAAAAGATAAAGTAGCTCCAGAAGAAAATCCCTCAGAACTCAGCTCTGAACAGAAAGCAAGAGTAAGAGACATATTCCATTCATTGTCAGAGATCAAACAGAAGACAAAAGCCAAAAAGAAAGAACTAAAAAAGAAAAAGCCGGAAGAAAAATCCAAAAAGAAAGGAAAGCAGACTGAAAAACAAAAGAAGCCAAAAGATTCTTTTGAAAACCTTTCAAAGATGACAAAGGGAAAATCCTCTCAGACATTCAAAGAGCTTTCAGACATCCTAAAAAAGAAGAAAGAGAAGAAAAAATGAAATCCTCAAAAAAAGCCCAGGCTCAGCAGATATTTATCTACATCCTGGCAATAGTCTTAGCAGGACTTATATTTCTTTATGGATATAGAGCTATAGCAGGCTTTCTTGGAGAGACAGAGCGTGTCAATCTTGTCAATTTCCAGAAAGAGATCGAAAGAGAGATAAGAACAATAGCTCCAGATACAGGCACTGTCAGAAAAGTAGAGCTTTCTCTGCCTTCCAGATATGAGAAAGTTTGTTTTGTTGATTATGATTCTGCCCCTCAGGATACAGCTGATTGTTTAAATGATTATCCAGAACTGAATGCCTTGATGTGCGATGCATGGACAGCAAAAACTCAAAATGTTATGCTTGAGCCATGGGCAGACATAAAGATAAAAACACCTGATCTAAAGATAGAGAATGGTTATCTCTGCGTAGAGCCAATCAACGGACGCATCACATTAAGAGTAGAAGGTCTTGGTAAGAAAGCAAAGGTTTCAGAATGGCAGTAAGAAAATCACAGGTTTCTATACAGTTCTCTTGGATATTTATACTTATTGCAGGAGCCATAATCCTGCTTTTCTTTATAGGCATAGTCTATAAGCAGAAGGATGTTTCAGAGACAAGGCTTTCAGCAACCCTGCTAAAACAATTGGATCCAATACTCTCAGGAGCACAGCTTGAAGAGCAGGCACTCAATGAGATAGATATAACCTCTCCTGCTGCAATGCAGTTTGTCTGTGACGGAGAAGAATCATATTATTCAATAGGCAATACAAGAAAGCCTACTCCTACAAAGATAATTTTTGCTCCTTCAGAGATAGAAAGCCAGAAACTCATAACCTGGACACAATCATTCAACAAGCCTTTCAAGGTAACTAATCTTTTCTATCTTACCTCTCCTACTGTTAGGTATATAATAATAGGTAATGAGGATATTTATGATATGATTCCAGATGAGATTGAAAAATACAAATGTACTAGCGTTTCCTCTTGCAGTCTTAGTTCAGAAGGTCATGATCAGGAAAGAATAGTAAGCTTTGATGGCAATCCAACAGCATTATACTCTCAATTAGATGCAGATAAGATAACAGCAGTCTCAATCTCAGATTCAAAAGTAACTTTCTATGCTTCAAATGGAGATGAAGAAACTTCAACAACAATAGACACTTCAACAACCTTGGGAGCAATATTCTCTGAAGACAAAGAATCTTATGACTGCAATATGAACAAGCTTCTTGAAAAATATAAACTTATTGCATCTATCTATGCAAGAAAAGAATCAGATCTTTCTGAATATTTTGATGCTATCGATCACGGTTGCAGTTTTTTTTACAATAAAAATACAGAAGCATTATCCGATCACCTTCAAACATGCACTGATATATCTTTATGTGCACAAATAAATACTTTTTCAGGCAAAATATCAGAAGACAATCAAAGACTATTAAAACAATCCTGCCCCTTAATATACTAAAAAGATAATAATCTTTTTTCAGTATTCCAGAAATTCAACACATTGGATTTATGACATATTAACATGAAAACTACAAAAGCCCAGGTAAAGATGTTTGAGACAATCGCGATATTAGTAGTCTTCTTTTTCCTTCTGGGAATAGGTTTTATGTTTTATGCACGTATACATTCTGCTTCAACAAGAGCAGAGCAAAGAGAGCAGTCAGTCCTGAAAGCAGTCGAGATAGCACAGGTGGCATCACATCTTCCTGAACTTGAATACACTTTCAACAATGATCCAAAAGGATATATAGATCTGTATAAGATAGACGGAGCAAACAAGACTATAAATGAGAATACAGCTTATTACTTCACTTTATTCGGGAACAGCAAGATAACCATCAACCAAACATACCCAAAAGAGGAAGGTTGGGTTATCTATGACCTTCCAAGAGGAGAAAGCAGCTTTCTCACTCCTGTTCCAACTTTGATATATGATCCAGTAGAGAACAGGAAAAATCTAGGAATGATATATGTAAGAACCTACCTTCAAGAATGAAAAAAAGATCCCAGACAGAGATAATAGGATTGGTCATAATAGTCATACTTTTCTCATTAGCTATCTTATTTGCGTTATTCATAATAGCTCAGAAAGAATCTGCAACCTTGAAGCAGGATTATACCCATAAAGAACTTGCTTCTAATCTTTTAAGAGCAGCATTACAGACAACAACTGACTGCAGAGGCCTTGAAATAACCCAGCTTCTTCAGGACTGTGCAAATGATGAAGGTGGAGAGGGGATAATCTCTTGCGAAGGCGTATATTCCTGCGAATATGCAAATGAAACAATGACCATATTATTGAACAAAACACTTATTCCTTTAAACAAAGACTTTGAGTTGTCAGCAAAACTTGATGAAGAGTTTGATCCACTTCATGTAACCAGGGGCGTATGCACAGGAGAGAAGACATCCTCTTCTCCATGCTGCTCTATCCCTACAGATGCAGGAGTTTTGAACATAAGATTAGATATATGCAGTTAATTAAGCTGATATCATAAACAACAAAAAATCAACTTAAAATTATCAAAAAGTTTATATATGCACAAACAAAATAACTATAATAACAAAAAACGAGGTGAACTAAATGGATAAAAATTCAAAAATCAAAAATTTTTGCAGGCTTGGAATTTTTTCAAAAAATTCAAAAAAAGCCCAGGGAATTTCTGTTAACACTATAATAATCGCAGCTATAGCTTTAGTTGTTTTAGTGGTGGTTATTGCAATATTTACAGGCTATTTTTCAGGATTCGGAGGCCAGGTTGATGATGTAACACAGACCTGTTCAGAATTCACTTCTCCTTCCGGAGATCAGGGTACGTGGAAAGAAGAATGCGGAGAAACTGAAAGAGCAGTATTAGGAGCAAAAGACGCACCTTCACACCCAGGAATGAAATGTTGCGTTCCTAAAGATTAGTTTCTTTTTTTTATTTTTTTTATTGAAACTTTCAGCAGGGAATTTTCAGAGGTTCAATATCCTCTCATTTATGGTAAAATTTTCAATTCCAAAAATTTGTCAGCTATAGTGCGAGTCTGTAATATCTCTTACTTTAGTGCAGAGATAGAACAGGCAATAATGATTAGCAAATTTTTGTTATCATAAGATTTATATATCCCTATAGTTATATTCCTGATATGATGCAAAAAAGAGGATTTTACAAAAAAGCAATGACATACAAGTTTTTAGTCATGATACTTCTTGCTTTGATCCTTGGATTCTTCTTGTTTGTAGTCGTGAAGAGGTTGGCTGAAAATGTTCCATAAAAAAGGATTCCTTTTTATGGAAACAATCATAAAGATATCTTTGTTGACACTGGCTTTAGTTATAATAGGCGGTCTTTTCAGTATGTTGTTTGCAAAAGCCCCTGAAAAAGCATCAGAATCACTTTGCAGGAGCTTTAACGCAGCAAGGATAAAGTCTCCAGATCTCCCCACAGTGGGCAAAGTAGTTCCAAACGCATGTAAGACTATCCACAAGGAAGTCCCAGGAGACGGTTATCCCCAGACAAAAGAGGGTGCAATGGAAAACATAGCAGACCTCTCAGCAAAGTGCTGGTGGATGTGGCTGGAAGGGATATCTCCAGAAGCTCTTGACAAGCACTTAATCAAAGTTTGGAGTGATCCCTGTTTTGTCTGCTACACCTTTTCATTAAAAAAAGATATTGAATTTTCAGGAACAGAATTAGACAAACATATGGGCAAAACACCATATATAGTAAGGGATTCTTCAGATAAATGCTACCCTCTTGGAGGAGGGTATTGCCAAGAAGAACCAGTAGACCCATTTACTAAAGAAGTGAGAGAAACCCAGGAACAAAAATGCAGAAAACAAAATAAAGAATGCTATGTTGCAGAAAACAAAAAAGACAAATGCCTGAATAAAGGAGGTCATTGCAGGCCTGTTTGTGGAGTGGATGAAGAAAGGTATGATCATCCAGAATGGACATGCTCAGACAGCAATTATGTCTGCTGCATTGAAGATGAAAATTATTTTTCATATATAGATTATATCACAAAATATAAAGGAACTGGTGCAAATTATATATATTTAGGAAATTACAATAATCAAGATATATATTCCATAACTTTTATAGGAATAACAAAACCCCAATTAGTGGAATTGGCAGAACTAATACTCCCAGAAGCAGAACCCCGTTATAGGACAAGCTCTATAATGATAACTAATCTTGATTCAGTCGATACAGTTTGTGAAGTGCAGACAGGAGCAGGAGGACAATGAAAACAAAAAAAGCTGACTTATCTATGAAGACTATAATCGTGATAATCATAGTTATGCTCTTTTTCATTTGGGCAATATTTTGGTATTCAGGATTAAGGTCATCTATAATCTCAATCATAAACACATATTTAAGATGAACAAGAAAGCACTGACAATGCAGAAATTGATTGTATATATTATCTTGATAATCACAGCGCTTTTGATTATAGGGGTATTCTTTGCACCTTCTGGATTCCTAAACAGGGTTGCAGAAAAAGCAAAGATATTCGAAACATTCCTCCCTGGACAGCAAGAGGATGAATTAACTTCAAAAACAGTGGTCTCAGAACAAGCAGAAAAAACATTCAGTTCAAATTTAGTGGAATCATTTAAAAAATACAAAGGAAACAAAGGCCCTTGCATAATAAATTATGAAGGTGTAGGAGATATAGGCAATAACCATATAGAACTATTATCTACATCAGGAGGCACCCTGATAAAATTGATAGATCAAAAAGGAACAGAACTCAATAGAGAATTTATAGAAGAATTGTTTCCTTGTGCAGTTGCAGGAGAAGGAGCCATATCTGACAAACGAGAATTGTGGAAACCAGCATATGCTTTCTATAATCTTTTTTTAGAGAAAAATACCCTGTGCCAGGATTGCAGCCCTTATACTTATAAGCTTTGTAAAAATTCAGATGAAAATTCAAATAATTGCGAGGAAGTAGAAAAATGCAGCCCAGTAGAAGATGAAGATTGCATAATCAAAGAAAACACAAGCTGCACAATCCCTTGCGATACAGCTTATACATACAATGATTTTGATTATCTAATTTTAGAATGGGAAGGCACAGACTACGATGAGCCATCAATAAAAGGTAGCAGCATCTTAGGGTTTCCTTTAGAATCAGATCTTGAAGATGGAGGAATGTTATATAATGCAGATGAAAACCATATCTGCTTTATCCCCACTTTTGATGGATGGCTTGGATGCAACCCTTCAGAAAAGGGACTAGATGATGCATGTATACCTCAAATCATAAGAAGCAATAAACTCCCATACTGCACAATAAATGCTGGTTCTCAACCATAAATCTATCCAAATATTTATATACCTTTAATCATAACTTTCTATAGAGGTGATATTAATGGATAAAACTACAAAAACTGAAAGTTTTTGTCGGCTTGGAATTTCTCTAAGAAATTCAAAAAAAGCAGCACTGCCGATGCAGTATATGATTGTAGCGATGATCCTTTTGGTTACAGCATTTATTATAATAGCAGCATTTACAGGTCTCTTTGGAAAACAAAAAGAGCAGATAGAGGGACAGATAGATTCTTTAGGAGATTATGATGGAGATGGTATAGTAAATATGTTTGACAGGTGTCCATGCTTGTTTGGAGAAGAGCAGTTTGACGGATGTCCTAATAAGGACAGTATGACCTTCACACAAAATTATAAGAAAAATGTAAAAGAGTGTCCAAAAAATATGCAAAAAGCCTACGCAAAATGAATAAACTACCATGTTAAAAAATTCAAAAAAAGCCATAATGTATGAATTTTTAGTAAGACTAGTGATTGCAATATTATTTGTGTCTGCAGCAGTGATGATAGGAAGATCTTTTTTCAGGCTTAGCGATACTTCTTTAGACTCCTATTATGAACTGGTCAACTCAATAAAAGAACAAGATGAACCGATAATTGCTAAGCCCCTTATAATAGACGAAAACACAGCTCTGATAGGTCTTAATTCAGGAGCAGATTTCATAAAACTTATACACTCATCCAGACAAAATCCCTTTGAAAGTTATTTTTATAGACCAGCACAATGCGAAAAAGGCAAGGCATGCCTCTGCCTTTGCAGAGATGGATGGGAAAATGCAGAGATGGATGGTCCCCATAATGTAGAAAATGAACATGTTTGCGAAGAGATAATCTGCAATTCTTTCAATTCAATAGATTTTATAGATTCAATAGACTCAGAGGATTTTAAGGTTTACTATCCAAGTCTTTCAGGATGGCACCCCCCGGGAAATCCTGAATTAAAAGACATATATACTCTTCGGGGGGGATTTATATATTACAGGGGTTCTTCACAAAGAATTAAATTTCCAGGAACATCTTCCCGTACTGTTTCAATCTACTTAGAAAAAAAAGATTCTAAAGTTGCGGCATGCTTCAGAGATCCCCCTTGCTTTCCTTATTATTGGGTAGATCCTGAAAAGCTTGAAGAGCTTAAGGAGAATCCTGTCTGTCGGGTGGACAGTTCATGTATTGTAGAAAACTCCCCATGTATATGCAATACATTTGGAAGTCTTCAGGAAAGAAGACTCCCTGAATTATGCACAGAAAACCAATATTGTTATGAGGGACTTTCAGGATGCGAATCTGACCCTGATCAGAGTATAACCTGCTGAAATCAAAGAGTTTATGAAACCCATCCTAAAAAAAAGAGGACAATTGACCTTAAAGCCGTTTATAGAGATAGTTGCAGGGATAACCATATTCTTTATATTCTATTATGCTGGAATACAATTCGGAACAGGAGAAGTATTTGAGAAGATACAGCTAACAAGGGATACAGCTCTTACTTTAGATGCATTGAACACAATGCCCGGAAATGCTTATCTTAAATTTCCTTTGAACACTTCAGATTTTTATATTGACATAAAAGAAAACAAGATAAAAGCATATTCTTATGCAGCAGATCCAACTTTCGGCAGCTATCTTTTTGTAAAAAAGCAACCTCAAAATTTAGACTATGAATTTGTAAGGCCTTCTTCGCTTTATCTCCAAAAATCAGGAGATTCTATCATAGTTTCAGAAGAACTTAAATCAGAACTAAACAAGCAGGAATGCCCTGAAAGAGCAGGAAGGATAGGAAATATAATCATAACACCTATCTCAGACCTTTCAGATGCATTAGCAGCATCCATAGATAGTGCAGAGGTAAAAGAATATCCTGAAGAAACAGGATTATTGATACATCTCAAAAAAGAGGCTGCAGAAGGTATCAGACTGGAATTAAGATTACTTCCAAACACAAACTCAAGAAGACTTGCCTGCCTTATACAAAACCAATTATCAGATAAAAGAGTATCAATCCACACTTCAATTTCAGAGGAATATCCTCTTTCAGAAGCAAACGCAGGAATAAGCATAAAGATTGGAGAAGAGCTTAGAAAGTCAGAAATACACAAGGCAGTTTCAAAAGCAGTAAATGAGATTTAAGATGGACAAAAAAGCATTTTACGCAGGAGACACAGCACCATTTTACGCTATCTTCGGATTTGTAGTTGTAGCTCTGTTCATATTATTCATCTACATCCTAAGTTCATTTACAGTAAATACAGCAGAGATTCCAGAAGGCTTAGAAAGGTATGTCATCTCAAAAAGATTCACATCCTCCTGCTTTAACTATCATGATGGGGCAAGGACAATCCCCCATACTATAGATATAAGGAACTTCAACCAGCCAGCATTAGATAAATGTTATGCTGTAGCAGAAGATTCAGACCAGCCAGCATTTTCATTGACTCTTGAATATCTAGACAAAAAAGAAACACTCAAGACAAAAAACTGGAAAGGCACATTAGAAAAAAGGATGCCTGACATCCCTGTAAGGGTTTTTTATAACAACCAACTGACAGAAGCAAACCTAATTTTGGATATACAAAATGTATAAACTGTTTAGATCAAAAAAAGCGGTAGGGATAGATGACTTCATCCCATTGATGGTAACTATGTTTTTCTTTATCATAGCTATATTTCTATTTCTTGTTTTTTCCGGAGATGCAGAAGATGACAAAGAAAAAGATGCAGATATCCTCAAACAGGATATAGATGGAAAACAGATGTTAAACTATTATTTAAGGACGCCAGTAAAAATAGATTTAAACAAGATGCAGACAGAGAAGCCCATAGACTTAGCCTATACAGACATGGCTGGACTCATCACCCTATTAAAATCAGACGAGTATTTTGAAGAACAATGGGAGAAAAAGACAGAACAAATACTTAAAAGATACGGTTCAGATTGTGTCGTAGTTTGTATAGATCAGACATCATATCCTTTTAATTCTTGTTCAAACAAACTTAAACTTTGTTCAGGAGCAAAACAATACATTCCTTATGGGGACGATATCATAGAGATAAGATTAGATGTACCATTGACGGAAATAGATTATGCGGTGGCAGCAGGATGAACAAAAGATCAATGATACTGTACTATATAGTAATCCCTGGATTTATAATAGGATTAGCTTATTTCTTTGTGGCAACCTTCTATTCACAAGCAATAGATCCAGAGCAGGAAAAGTTTGAATTCACAGGAGAGCTTTCATTAAAAGTCCTGGATGCAAAAGAAGAAGCAGAAAATAAATTATTGTATATAGACCAGTCAGCAAGTTTAGCTTCACAACAAGCTTTGCTTGACCTTGCAGAAAATGGAGGCTTTTATACTCAAGGATGCGGTCTTTACGAAGGCTATAGGCTGTGGAACATAAGAAAAGAAACCTGCTATCCAGAATACAAGCAGGAACTCAAAAAGCATTTCAAAGACTACTTCAGTAAATATCTTTCAGCATACCCAGAGCAGGGGCTTTCAGCAGACATATACGAATTTTCAATCTCAGAAGATAAGCTCTTTGGATTGGCTTATGAGAATCTAGAAACACCTATATTTCCAATGTCCAAAAAAATAGGGGAGATCGGAATATCCCAGGCATCTATAGGGAAATATATTGTAAAACCAGACTTCAAGACAAGATTAAGGATAAACATTGAAGAAGAATTTGAATCTTTAAAAAAAGATGCTGGCACGTTCCTACGTAAATGCTATGCTTCTGAAGACAAAGAGCAGTGTGTAAAAGACAACAAGCCTGATCATCTGGAATATAAAAGAGGCACTACTGACAACCAGTTCTTCCTTTTTAATAAGACCACAGGCACTATGCTTTTAGACAAGAACATGGAGCTTAAGCCTCTGACCTACAAATTCGCTTTATTCCTGCCATCTGAATAATACTTTTCTAAAATACAAATATTTTTAAATAAGCGCCATCTCACTTTAGCTTAGGGGGTTTTATTCGATGCTTAAGATACCATTACCACAGATAATAGAAAAGATAACTAAAGAGAAAGGGATTTCTGAAGAAGAGCTAAATGCAAAGATAGATGAAAAGCTAAAGCAATTATCAGGCCTTATCTCAAAAGAAGGAGCAGCTCATATAGTAGCCAATGAGATGGGTGTAAAGCTTTTGGAGCAGACACAGGGAAAGCTTCAGGTAAAGAACATCCTTGCAGGCATGAGAAATGTTGAAGTTGTCGGAAAAGTCACAAGAAAATTTGAATTAAGGGAGTTTAAGACAGAAAACCGAGAAGGAAAAGTAGCAAATATGATCATAGGAGATGAGACCGGCACTATAAGATTGACAATGTGGGGAGAACAAGCAGAGAATATAAATAAGCTTAACGAAGGAGATATAGTAAAACTAGTTGGAGGATATGTGCGTGAAAATCAAGGAAGAAAAGAGGTGCATCTTAATGACCGTTCAAAATTAATAATAAATCCAGAAGGAGAGTCAGTGGGAGATGTAAAAGAATCAAATGAGTTTCCAAAGGCTGTGAGGAAAAGCATCGCAGACCTTACTCAAGATGAACAGAACATAGAGATTTTCGGCACAATTGTACAGGCATTCGAGCCAAAGTTCTTTGAAGTATGCCCTCAGTGCGGAAAAAGAGCAAGGCCTGACGGAGATACATTTGTCTGCCCAGCACACAATGCAGTCCAGCCAGATTATTCTTATGTCATGAATGCGGTTTTGGATGACGGAACAGAGACAATAAGAGCAACATTCTTCAGGAATCAGGCAGAAAGATTGCTGAACAAGAGCAAGGAAGACATGCTCCAGTATAAAGACAATCCTCAGTCATTTGAACCCATGAAGACAGAGCTTATAGGCAACCAGCTCAAGCTAGTTGGAAGGGCAAAAAGAAACGATATGTTTGACCGGATGGAATTCACAGCACAATTAGTCTTTACAGACCCTGACCCTGAAGAAGAGATGAAAACTCTTAAAGAAAAATCAGATTCAGCTGAAAAAACCCAAACAGATGTACAGGAAGAAGAAGTTAAATAATAATTCTTTATTTCTCAATCTTTGAAAAAGTAAAATAGGCTTTGATAATATCTATAACAGCAGTAAGCTTTGCTTTCTTCTGCAAATGTCTTCCTCTGCTTTAAGCGAAGCCAGAACTTAACATCTTTTTAGGGGAAGGGTTAGCGAGTGCAAGCGAGCGTTATAAGTTAGGATCGAATCTTATTTTTTGAAGAATGATCACAGAAAATTTCAATTGACTTATAGATCTGGATCTAAAATATTTGATAATACAACGAGGATAATAAAAGATATCAACTCAAAATCAATAATTTAATATACCTCAAAATCAATTTTATAATTATGCTGGCAAAAACACATTTCACATTTGGAATATTGGCAGGAATCCTTACATTCCCTCTTATAGGTGGAAACAAGATAATTTTCTTCGGACTTGTTTTGTTGGGGGCATTGCTTCCAGACATAGATCATACAGACTCTAAGATGAGCAAGAACATCCCTGTAGTTCCAAAGATTCTCCAGCTGATAACAAAACACAGAGGAATATTCCATTCAATCTTCTTAGCCGTCGGATTTTCAGCTATATTATATCTTACATTGGGAAAAGCATTTGGCTTAGCATTGTTCATAGGCTACACTTCTCACCTGATAATAGATGGTTTTACAAAAGCAGGAACAAACTTCCTACACCCAATAACAAAACTGCATCTCTCAGGCCCGATAGAAACAGGCACAATCGCAGAAACAGTTGTTCTGACAGGCATTATCGCGATCATTGTTGTTATCCTGGTTTAAACATTCTTTTCTGTGCTAGCAGACCCTAAAAAACATTATAACCAAATTCCTAAGACCAGATTCTGCAAAATTCTTTAATACCACTGTTCAACTCTTATTCTTAAGAATTTAAGCAGTACAGCCTTTCTAACTCTAAAATCAAGGTACCACTGACCACTGTTCAACTGCGCGTGAGATATATAAAGAACCCTGACTTAGATATATTTATGCTTGGGCCAAACTCAAGCTCAATGGCAGAAAAACTGCCAACTCCACCTCCTGGGGCCTTGCTGCTGTTTAAGGCAGCAAGAGCCCACAAACAGGGAGGTTTGAAACAAGATGCGAAAGCAATGGAGGTGTCGTAAATGACACAAGAAAACACAAATAACGGCGGAATGCCGGAAAAAAAGTTCAGCACAGGCGTGATTCAGGCAACTGTGTGGAAAAACAAAGGCCAATCAAAAGACGGTCAGGAAACTGAATTCAGAACAATAAGCCTTCAGAGAAGGTATACCGATAAAAGCGGGGAATGGAAGTCAACAAATTCTATGCGGATAAATGATCTTCCAAAAGCCGCGCTTGTATTGCACAAAGCTTATGAGTATATTGTGCTGAAAGACATCGGACAGCAAGAAGCTGCGGCAATGTGAGCTTCCTATTGAAATTCGAAGCTTCAGGCTTCGTTTTTCTTTAATTTTAGTAAAATTAAAATACAAAGGTGATATTTATGTTAGCTAAAGCTAAACCAGAAGAAGAAGTGCTTCCGAGCACAGAAGAAAACGGGAATGATATTCCTAAGGAAAAATCAAAAGCAAAAAAGGATTCAAAGATGGAAGAAACAAAAGAAGCGAAAATAGAAAGTTCAGAACAAGAAGAAAAGAAAGAAAAGTCAATCTCAGACTTGCCTGGAGTCGGAGCAGCTACAGCTGAAAAGCTGAAAGAAGCCGGCTATTCAGATATGATGTCGATAGCAGTATCTTCCCCAGGAGAGATGACAGATTCAGCAGGGGTTACAGAAGCAGTAGCCAGAAAGATGATCAATGAGGCAAGAAACTCACTAGATATGGGTTTTGAATCAGGAGCAGACCTGCTGAAAAAAAGAGATACAATAGAGAAGATAAAGACAACCTCAGAAACATTTGACGAACTCATGGGGGGTGGCTTTGAAACAGGAGCCATAACAGAATGCTTTGGAGAGTTCGGCTCTGGAAAGACCCAGGTAGGGCATATCCTGGCAACAAACCTTCAGAAGATAAAGGGTGCAAAGGCTCCGGTAGCAGTTTATATAGACACTGAAAACACCTTTCGTCCAGAAAGGATAATCCAGCTGGCTAAAGGTGCAGGCTTAAATCCAGAAGAAGTGCTTAAGTCTATAAAAGTTGCCAGAGCATACAACTCAGACCACCAGATGCTTCTTACAGAGAAGGTTGAAGAGCTTATAAAGAACGGAGAGAATATCAAGCTGATAATAGTGGACTCTCTGACAGCGCATTTCAGAGCAGAGTTTATAGGAAGGGGAACATTGGCAGAAAGACAGCAGAAACTTAACAAGCATATGCATACTCTTCTTAAGCTTGCAGACCAGTACAATGTATGCGTCTACGTAACCAACCAGGTCATGTCAAAGCCAGATCAGTTCTTCGGAGACCCTACAGCAGCTATCGGAGGACACATAGTTGCGCATGCTTCCACATTCAGGATCTATCTGAGAAAGGGAAAGAAAGGAAGCAGAGTTGCAAAGCTTATCGATGCTCCAAATTTAGGGGACGGCGAAGTCTGTTTCAATGTTACCGAAGGAGGATTAAAAGACATGTAATTATCTTTTTTCTTTTTTTTCATCACTTTTAAAAAGCCTTTTTCTATAGTTTCTACATGGGAAAGATATTTTCATCAGTGTTCCCCATAGACAGTGCGTCAGGGATAGAAGAACTTGGGGAAACAGCAAGGAAATGGATTTCAGGAAGCCCTCATCACAGGGTGGAATACTCTGATCTGGAAGGCATGAGTTCAGATAAGTTTGACCTGAAAAAAGGAAATGTGTCAGTGAATACTCTCAGGAGGGTTTCTGATGGGGGGGATAACTGGGGGATGAGATATGCCCAAAAGGCAGAAACAGAAACTTTCTATTCAGAACTGGTGGGCGAACACAAAGAGGGAGAATTCATGGTTTCAATGGCTTTAAATTATGAGGCCAATAAGATCGGTCCTAAAATAGATGAGCCACAAAAACCAAGGATACTTACAGACATCATCAACAGCCAAGGGGGCGACTACGATGGAAAGGTTCTAAAGACCCAGACAAGGCCTTATTTTTTGAACCATGATTCTATAGATTTTGTAGCAGAAATCATAAACAATGATTCAGACAATACTCTTCCGATAATATATCTTAGCAGAGATAATATGGATGAGATGCCATTATCCAACAAACAGATACACAGCTGTGCAACCCTTATGGCAGGGATGGCTCACGTGCTTGTAGAACCGTCAAGAGATTTTTCTTTTGAGCTTAAAAAACACACAAACAAAAATACATATAATGGAGCCATAGGCATATATTGGCCAAACGGGATGGTAAAAAAGACATTTCCTGAATCAGAATATGGTGTAATCTCTGAAATATATAACACTATCAGGGAATACTCTCTCAATCTTGTCCTTCCAAGATCGCTGACTTTTGAGGGGCTTAGAAGCATGCAAGCATATGACCGGATGGACGAACTTAAACAAGAGACTGCATATGAAAAAGATGAGGTGCTGCGGATGGCTTTGGAAGACATTTCAGCAAAAGACAGAGAGATAGAAGAGCTCAGAGAGACTATAGGAAGGATGCACGGAGAAGCTGTAAAAGATGCAAAAAGATCAATAGATAATGATGCAAGCCTGTTGAGGTCTCCTAAATCAGCAGAGCTTTACCCTGGAGAGATAAGAGACAAGGCAATAGACGCATTAAAAAGATATGCAGATAATATCCCTCATGACAGCAGGAGGTATGATCTCATAAAAGATATAATCTCGGTAAACAAGCAGACAGGCAAATATGAAAAGATTGTGAAAATATTGGGTTCTTTATTCAAGGGAAAAGACCGGAAGATCGGAAGCGGCATGGAAAAAAGACTCAATAATCTTGGATTTGCACTTGACAGGGCAGACCACCATAAGATATACATTCCGGGACACGAATCAAGAAGCTGGCCCTTAGGCAGTACAGACAGTGAAAACAGGGCTGGAAAAAATGCTCTGAAAGATATAAAGAAAAAGCTCCTTTAGGATAAATTTTTATAATCTTAACTCTTCTATAGCTATCATGAGATTGTTCATAGCGATAGACCCGGATAATGAAGATCACTTTAAAGAGATCCAAAAACAGCTCCCAAAAGCAAATGCTACTTATCCTTCTAAATTTCATCTCACGCTTAAGTTTCTAGGAGACACAGAGAAAAAAGATGAGATAATCAAAGAACTAAAACAGGTAAAATTCCAGCCCTTTACACTAAAAACAACCCATCTGGGAGTTTTTCCAAATGAGGATTACATCAGGGTAGTGTGGCTGGGATTAGAGGAAAATAAAAGATTGACAAAACTCCAGCAGGACATAGAAAAAGCTTTAGAAAAATTCAATTTCAAAAAAGATTTCGATTTCCATCCGCATATAACCTTAGCAAGAATCAAATTCCTTGCTCCAGAACAAAAGCAGCCATTCATTGAAGAA
The DNA here is from genome assembly GCA_964464955.1 of uncultured Methanosarcinales archaeon. Classification (GTDB taxonomy): domain Archaea; phylum Nanobdellota; class Nanobdellia; order Woesearchaeales; family WJKL01; genus WJJM01. The sequence continues at coordinate 10,494 of CAYXHN010000001.1, read as the reverse complement.
CTAAAAAAGATAAAATTCGAAAATAAAGAATTCCAAGTAAAAGAATTCAAACTCTTAAGCTCAGAATTAACATCAGAAGGGCCAATCTACAAGGATATGGAAACATTCTCCTAAATCACTTCCTATTTTTCTGGAAAAACAGCAGATAAACAAGAGGTAATATCCTAAGAGTATTAAGGACAAATATACAGATGAACCATAACTGCTTGTTTCTTCCGCATTTTCAAAGGGAAATCCCTTCACACAGCCTCTCAGATCATAGCTGGAACAAATATATCCCAAACCAGGCAAGGTTAATGCCATACAGGGATGCAAGAATACATTCTTTATTGAAAATCCCAGCAGAGAATTTTCAGAGGGTTAAATACTCATTTATCTATGGTGAAATCTTCAATTACAAAAATTTGCCAGCTATAGTGCAGAGATAGGGAGAGCAATGATCATCAGTAAAGTTTTGTTATAAGTTTTTCCACAAACTTTATAAACAACCTAAAAATAATCAATGATATTACCCAGTTATTCAAAATTGAATAACACACTGCAAGGGTGATAATAATTGCAGTAAGATGTCAGTTCTTATTGCTAGAGGTAAAAAATATGGCAGAAAACAATCCAGAATTTTTGGTTCCACAGGAACAATATCTGAAATCAGGAATTCATATCGGTACCAAATTCAGAACAAGATACATGAACAAGTTCATCTACAAGACAAGACCGGACGGTCTTTCAGTCCTGAACCTTCAGGAGATAGATGAGAGGCTTAAGCTTGCAGCAAACATGCTTGCCCAGTATGATCCAGAAAGAGTATTGATAGTATCCAGAAGAGAGAACGGCTGGAAAGCGGTCAAGAAGTTTGGAGAACTCACAGGATTCAAGTTCTTTGCAGGGAGATATCCTCCAGGCATCCTGACAAATTCAAACCTTAAAGATTTTATGGAAGTAGATATTGTCCTTGTTGCAGACTCCTGGCCTGACCGGAATGCAGTGGATGATGCATTAAAGGTAGGGATTCCTGTCATAGCGTTATGCGACACAAATAACCAGTCAAATAAGATAGATCTGGTCGTGCCGTGCAACAACAAAGGAAAGAAATCTCTGGGGCTTTTGTTCTATATCCTGACAAAGGAATATATGAAGAAAAAAGGACTTATCAAAGAAGAAAGCGAATTCAAGGCAAAACTTGAAGATTTTACAGAGGAATAATTAAAAATCCTGGATTTTTAACCTAGAAAATTATAACATAATTTTCTTTGAATTTCTCTCTATTTTTTCTATCCCTTTTTCAACTATCCTGAAAAGAAAACTTTTTCCTGATTCTATACTTCTGTGCTTCTTTAAGCTTACGACCCTGTTGTTTCCGCTTAACTGGAGCTCCATCATGCACTTACTCCCGTATTTAAGAAGATCGCCCCCTACAAGCTTGACTCCTTCTTTTTTCTTAAAGTCAGCATACACCTGGTTAGCAGCTATCACTGGAATCTCTTTTTTCCTCGCTATCTCATTAAGATATGCTATCTGCTGTCCAAGTTCCCGATTAACATCATATACATTATCAGACTTTCCGAGCTCAAGCCTGTAAAGCATGGAGATCGTATCTATGATTATGAGGCCTATCTTTTCATTGACAAACCCTTTTAGCTTTTCAAAAGAGTCTTTCTGCTCTTTAAAAGAAGTTGGCCTTAAGAAAAAAATATTGTCAAGAATCCTTTCATAGTCATCGCTAAGCTGCTTAAGCCTTTCTACAGAAAAACCACCTTCTGTATCTATAAAGACAACCTTTTTCCCCTCTTTAACGCATCTGATAGCAGCAAGAAGACAGAAGAGTGTCTTTCCAGAACCGGCAGGACCATAAACAGTTGTAATGATGTCTGTCTCATATCCTCCTTCAAGCAGCTTGTCTATATCGCTATTTCCTGAAGATCTTCTCATAAAAAACAATAAATAATTTTATTTTAAAAGCTTTGCTAAACTTATTTAAATGCTGTATACACCATATAAGCCGATGAAAAGATATTATATCTTAGCATTGATATTCCTGCTTGCATTTTCTTTTAGAGGTCATTTTGAGCTGGAGCCGGAAAATCCTGATTATGATGCTTATGATACTATAAGGCAGGTAGAACACATAAAAGACGAAGGTCTCCCGATCATAAAAGACGAATTAAGCTTTGGGGGAAGAACGAATCTATTTTCTCCCTTGTTCCATTATGCCCTTGCAATCCTCAATATACCCTTATCAGATACTATCGTGTTTGAGATAGTTCCTAACCTGATAGCATCTTCTATAATAATCCTAACTTACCTGATATCAAAAAAGATAACCCAAAATGATAACATCTCCCTAGCAGCTTCATTCATCTCAGCGTTCATCCCAATATATGCTGCAGAGACCATAAACCAGCTGTCTATCTATTCTTTTGTCATACCTTTGATGTTTCTCACATTGTATTTTTTGATGGACACTAAAAAGACGAATTCAGCCATAATATGCATATTTTTCCTTTCTGTCCTGCATCCATCCTCATTCATATTTGCGATAAGCATAATCGTTTACCTTGTCCTTGCAAAACTAGAACATATAGAGATAGGGAAGTCTGAGACAGAGCTTTTTCTTTTTTCCATATTTCTGACAGCGTTCATACAGCTCGCCATATACAGAGAGGCTTTTCTTGTACATGGGCCGACAGTAATCTGGCAGAATATCCCTAAACAGATACTCTCCTCTTATTTTACTCCATTAAGCATGATAGAAGCAATTGTTTTCATAGGAGTCATACCATTCAGTGCAGGAACATATACAATATACAATTATCTCCTGAAGAAAAAAGATAAAAATCTTTACATGCTGATATCTTTTGCATTGTCTTCTTTAGCGTTACTATGGTTTAAGCTTATAACCCCTGAGGTGGGCTATATGGTGCTTGGAGTTACAATGACAGTTCTCTCAGCAAAAACATTCAAGGACATGAAAAAATACCTTAAACGAACACTGTTTGAAGACTACAAGAAACACATTATGGTTATCCTGATGATAGTATTTATATTGAGTTCAGTTACAGCTTCTTTCTATATAACTAAAGATACTATAAAAAACTCTCCTGAAGAATCAGAGATAGATGCCTTGAACTGGCTTAAAGAAAACTCTGATGAGAACGATACGGTCCTGGCTACACCTGAGCAGGGGTATGCCATAACAGCAGTGGCTGAAAGAAAAAATGTGGCTGACAAAAATTTTATCCTTATAGAAAATCCATCTCAGAGGCTGAAAGACATAGAAAGGATATTCAAGACACCATATAAGATAGAAGCTATAGACCTGCTGAACAGATATGGTGTGGATTATATCTTTTTTTCAGACCAGGCAAAACAAAAATATGGCGTGGAAGAGTTAAGATATGCTGATGATGACTGTTTTGAAAAAGTGTATGATGAAGACGTAAAGATATACAGGTCATTATGCAGAGTAGAGGAATTAAGATGAACAAAAAATTTTACATCGTGATGATCACTGCAGCACTTATCCTGTCGACAGTCCCTTTAATGAGATTTGTACATCAGGATGTTATCCTTCCGGGAAAAGGATCTTATTATCATCTTAATGCTGCAGAGCACATACAGAAATCAAATCTTCCAGAGGATTATATCTTTAACCCTTTCCACTATCTTCTTGCATATCTTGGGACAGTATTAAGCCTTTCTTTGTCTGCTGCAATCCTTCCATTCTTATTGGGGATGCTTTCATTGATAATCTTTTATGCACTGCTGTCAAATCTTGGATTCAAAGATCAACAAAAGACCATAATTGCAGCCCTAATAGTGATATCTCCTGCATTTATCTATATGTTTACTATTATCAATCCGTATTCTCTTTCTATGTTTTTGCTGCTCCTAGCTTTCTATATGTACACAAGAGAGGATGCATTTTCAAGGCTCATATCCTTCCTGATCATGACAGGCACAGCTTTCTACAGCATAATGAACCTGGCGATCACAGTATCTTTTCTTATCTATATGAACAGGAAAACAAAAAGATTCTACAGCCTTGCAGTCATAATCCCTGCCATAATCAATTATGTCAGGATATTTTCAATGAGGGGCTTTCCCAACATACCTGAGCCATCTTTTAACATGATATTTGAGCTGGGCAATCCGATAGGCTATAGCACTTTTGCATTTCTTTTATTTATACCCGGACTTTACATTGTCTGGAAAAAACAAAAACAGATAACCGGCTATTCTTTATTTTTAGTCATGTTGATAATCTCTTTTTATCTTTCCAGCACCACCATGTTCCTTAACATCATTCTCACAATCGTAGCAAGTTATGCTCTTGTTGCACTGATAAAAAGAGACTGGGCATTAAGCACAGTAAAGAAAGCTACATTTACCATCTTATTTATCGGATTGCTGTTTCCTGCACCTGTGCAGGTCATGTCTTTAGCAAATTCCTCTCCTTCAAGGGATATAATCTCTTCATTAGAATGGCTAAAAAACAATTCAGGAAACAGCTCAACTATACTTTCAGAAACATCCAACAGCTTTTGGATCCAGACAGTTGCAAAAAGAAAGACTGTCCTTGACAATAACCAATTTTTTCAGCCTAAGTCTGAAGAGATAAAAAAAGACATAAATACGATATTCTATTCAAGAAATCTTGAGAAAACAAGAAACCTTCTCATGCAATATCAGATAGACTATATCTATATCACTTTAGAGATGAGGGAAAATACAGTCTGGAAAGAACCTCAACAGGGCATCTTGTTCTTATTTCGGAACAAGGAAACATTTGAGAAAGTATATTCAAAGAACGGTATCGAGATCTGGAAAATCGATACGAATCAAAAAGAAAGTTCCGATTCCTAGGAGTATCCCCAACAGATTAGCGACCATATCCATGCTTGAATTTTCCCATGGTCCACCTACAGGGGAAAAATCGCCGTCTCCATATTCCAGAAATCCTTCTCCATAACCCAAGACATCAAACCCAACGTATTCCATGGTCTCATTAAATGCACCTACTCCATTCATAAAGAACAGGATGAAAACAAAAACAAGGATCCTGCTTTTCAGGCCTTTTTTTAGGTAACTGTAGCTTATCGAACAAAAGGCGGCAGAATAGCAGAACATCCCGAAAGAATGCACCAACCAATCATAATGATAATTAAAAATTTCTGAGCCGTAAAGAGTCACACCATGACCAAAGAACCCATATAATCCGATGATGTGTGGAAAGAATCCTGCGCCTATCAACAAAGGGACAGCAGGCTTTAACCCTGACAGCTTATGGACCATAAAAAACAGTGCAATAATGAAAACTGCTGCAGCGATGTCCCATACAGGAGCAAGCCCATCTATGAAAAAAGAGGCAACCATCTGTATCCCGTAAAAACCTATGAAAAATAAAAATATGCCAGAGGTCTTGTCTTTTAATATCATAATAAGAAAAAACCAACCCTAAATTAAATCTTTTTCTATACTAAAATATAACTATTGAACATCATTGGAATTTTTGTTAAGAAGATACCACTTCATCGGCTTGCCCATTATCGATCTGAATATCCCTTTGTTTACATAATATGTCGTGATGACTCCAACACTGAAAGACGCCACAAGTGTCTTAAGCCCATATCTCATCTTTTTTTCTCTGTAAAGGGACACAAAAGTAGCTATCAGTATCCCTGAAGTAAGAACTATATTTATCCCAAGTTCTGAAAAGAATCTCGGCAGATCTATCGGGCCAGGGGTATGGGTCAGGAAACTGAGAGTTCCTGTAAAAAACATAAAAAGGATGAGTATAGGCATCACATAACCAAATCCTGCAAACAAGCTCAGTATCTTTCTTTTTGCAGGGAGAGCACTATCAGAGAGTATACCTCTGATATTGTTCTTATAGGATGTAATGACTCCGTATGCCCACCGCATCTGCTGCTTGTAAAGATCACTAGCAATATGAGGTGCATCATTGTAGCATTCCAGCTTAGGAAGATAAAGTATCTTCTTGTTGTTCTTATGAAGCCTTAAGCTGTATTCTATATCTTCTGTAAGGCTTCCGGATTTCCATCTTCCAAGGCCAATAAGATCCTTTTTCCTTATGGCTTCTGCACTGCCACATAGGCTTCCTGTACCAAAATAGCTTAGGAAGATAAGAACAATTTGGTGGAATATGTATACTATTGTAGAAGCAAGCACAGTCACCATATTCTGGCTAAAATTTGAGAATTTCCATCTTGCCTGTACTGCTGCAACATCTTTATCATATATGAATGGATTGATTATCCTTTTTAAAAAATCTTTTCCAGGCGTAAAATCAGAGTCAAATATGACCAGGATTTCCCCTCTTGAATGGTCAAGCATCTTATTAAGATTACCTGGCTTGAATCCAATATTCTTTGCCCTTTTTATCACCTTGACTGGGTCATATTTCTCAGCAAAGGCCTTTAGTTTGTCAGATATGTGCTTCTTGTCACTATCATCTCCGATAAGTATCTCATACTTATCTTTTGGGTAATCAAAATCCAGGCATTTTTTGGCACACCTTAATGCGACAAGCTCATTTCTTGTAGGTATCTGTATAGTAACAAAAGGAGCTTTTTTTGCATCAAATTCCCTTTCTTTCTTATCGTGCTTGTAAAACATAGTAAATATAGAGAGGACCAGATACACGCTTGTAAAGATTATAGCTATGTAAAGAAAGAAATAGAACATGCTGTCAAATATCAGATGCAAATAATCTAATAGTAATCTTCCCTGGGAAACATACCAACTTACTATCTCTGGATCTGATACCCATAATCCTTTTATTATCTCAAATATGCCTGGCATAAACCTAACCTTTTTACCTTATAAAATATCGCTTCTTTAAAAACCTCATCTTAATCAAGCTGATTGCAATGATACTATTTAAAACTATCGTGTAAGGAAAATAGAAAAATATGCCCACCAGGCTTCTAAAACTAAATTTTTCTTTAAATATAAGAAGAGCGCCTATCAGCAGCAGGGTGGTAATCAGGCCGGACATCACGCCAAATATGTTGTACATGGATATGCCCCACACAGGGATCATATAGATCACATAGGCAGGACCCGATGCACTAAACCATCGAAATGTATATGCTGACAATTCATAAACTGTGCCTGAACCAAAAGGCAGCCAATAGATGAACTGATATACTATCAGGGGCAGAGAAATCACAGAATAAACAGACCACCAGTATTGATTTACAAAAAGGAACAGGATAGACGGGCTTGACCTGTGTGAGAAAAGGTGCCTGTTCTTTTTTAATGATTGTAATACCCCTATCCACCACCTGGTGCGCTGATCTATTAGACTTTTTATCCCTGAAGGGGCAAGCACATGGCCGTAGGAGTCAAAAACATTGACAGCTTTGTACCCAAGAGAATATATCTCCAAAGCCATGTCAGCATCTTCTGTCAGTGCGTCTTTCTTGAAATATCCTGCTTTTTTAAGTACATCTTTCCTGTAGCAGGCAAATGCACCAAAAAACCAGATACCATCATTGAACAATACAGAAAAGCTTTTTCTTATCAGGTTGTTGTAATGGTATTCTATATTCTGGAAAAGGCCCCAAAATCCTCTCTTGTTCCGGACTATGCATGAGCCGTTTGTGGCTCCGACCTTCTTATCCTTGAAAGGGGCCACAAGCTTCTTAAGAGTATCTTTTTCTATTACTGTATCTGCATCAACAGCAAATACAATCTCATTTTTTGTCTTTTTTATTCCTGTGTTCAGGGCTTCTGATTTTCCTTTATGGTCAGCACTAATGATCTTCAATCCAGAGTGTCTTTTTTGGCATTCTTTAAGAACATTAAGCGTGCTGTCAGTACTGCCATCATCAACAACCAACACATCTATCTTGGAAGGATATTCAGAACTATATACAGCCTCGATGCATCCTGCTATGTTTTTTTCTTCATTATAGCAGGGAATGACTGCGCTTACTGGGGGCGTAAAATCCTTTCTTTCTTCTTTTTTAAAAAAAGATACAAATGCAGCAGCAAATATGCCCAGGAGAAATAAGAAAAGCACTGCAAATACCCAACTTCCTAAAAACATTATCAGATCATGCGCCATATATTGAAAATAAATTCATTATTAATTAAATCTTTCTTTTTTACATGCTACAAATCATAATATCCCAAAATAGCTGAGAACCAGTATCCTTAGGCTCAATATAAAGCTTATAGAGGCATGAAATAGGACAATTACAGACAAGATCACCCCTCCGTACACATCAGGCCTTTTTCTGGACATCGCTATCTGTTTTGAGCTTAGAAATATAGCTGCGGGAAGGAAAAATATGACATTAAGCAGAGGGACCCAGAAAAACAAGGATAATGCCAATGCAGCCCATGCATCTTTGCTTTTTTTCTTTGGCTTTGTTTTCATGAGGCCTTGGTGTTTTTTTGGTTATTTATATTTTTCTGTTTTTCTTCATAACCTCAAAATTAGAAAAGATTTTTAAGCCACCGCCTTTAATCTTTTTTCCATGAAAATCCTTTATTGTGTAAATGGGGAAGGGATGGGGCACACGATAAGAAGCAAAGCTATCATCGATGAGCTAAAGAAGCATCACAGTGTCTACATTGTCGCCTCAGGAAAATCATATGATTTTTTTTCAAAAAGATATCCTTCTACAAGAGTAGGATTATTCAACATAGTATACAGGAACAATTCAGTGAATTATCTGCTTACAACGATAAACAACATACTGAAATCTCCTTTTATCCTTATCCACAGCCTTAAGCTGATAAAGATATTTTTTAATTTTGATCCAGATGTAGTCATTACAGATGTTGAGCCGTTCGGAGCTTATTATTCTTACATTTTTAGGAAAAGATGCATATCTATAGATAACCAGCATATCTTCAACGCTAAACTTGACAAAAAAACAGATTTCATGATAGATAAGCTCGTGTCCATTGCATTAGTGCCAAAGGCAGATAATTATCTTGTCACTACTTTTTTCTATCCTCTACTAAGAGACAAGAAGACTATGCTCTTTCCACCTGTAATCAGGAAAAAGATCCAGAAAAAGAAGCCAAAAGATAAAGGTCATATACTTGTCTATCAGACATCTAAAAGTGATAGAAGGCTGGTGCCTGCACTTAAAAAGATAGACCAGAAATTTATCCTTTACAGCAGAAATAAAGAAAAAAAGATAGGGAATGTAACCTTAAAGAAGTTTAGTGAAAAAGAATTCATAGATGATCTTGCAGGATGCCGAGCAGTTATAACCAACGGAGGATTTACAGTCATAAGCGAGGCATTATATCTCCATAAACCTGTATTGTCTGTTCCTGTTGAAAAGCAATACGAGCAGACAAGAAATGCAATATTTCTAGAAAGATCAGGTTATGGCAAGTACTGCAAAAGGGCATCGAGCAGAAACATCATAGAATTTCTATCAAATATAGATAAATATAAAGATAATCTAAGAAACTATAAAAGATACAACAATCGAAAAATAATTGATACGCTGAATAAACTCTTAAGCCCTGCTAAAAGCTAATCTTTTTTCCTTACTTTGATTATGTCGCCGATAGTAACCGCTTCTGTTTTTCCAGGGCTATTTTTCTTATGCTTCTCAACAAATTCCTCTATGATATCCAGATCAAGCTTTTTTTCGAGTTCTTTTGCCCTTTCAATACCTGGAGTGAGTTCTCCGGTTTCCCATTTATGGACAACACTCTCTTTTTCGTTTATTTGCTTTGCGAACTCTTCTTGTTTAAGGCCCATGCTTTCTCTTTTCTTCCTTATCTTTTCATTGAAATTATCAGAGATAATCTCGATAACCTCTTCCTCAGGCTCTTTTACATCCTCTTTTTTCTTTTTCTTTTCAGGAGACTGTTCTTTAACATCTCCTATGACTTTTCCATAGCTGGAGCAGTCCCTACATAGGTTCATATCAGTGCTTTCAACAACAGTTTTTAACAATCTGTTCTCTTCTTTACCACACATATCGCATTGCATCTTAATCCTCCTTTATTTTTATGAGAATATTCCTCTCCCTGGGACCGTCAAATTCAGCGAAATAAATCTTCTGCCATGTTCCCAGTTTAAGCTTTCCGCCAGCTATAATCACTGTTTCAGAACACCCGACCAATGAAGATTTGATATGGGCATCAGAATTTCCTTCACTGTGATCAAACCCTTCATTTTCAGGGACCATCTTGTTAAGGTGATGCAGGATGTCGCTTTTCACATCGGGATCTGCACCTTCATTTATAGTTATGCCTGCAGTCGTATGAGGACAGTAGATCATGCATAACCCGTCTTTGATATCAGAGGCGGCATCTTCTATTTTAGGAGTGATATCAACAAGCTCATTTCTTTTTTCTGTAGATATAGAAATTTTCTTTAGCATTTCTGTATAGATTAACTTTTTAAATATTTAAATTTTTTTATTATTGAAACTTTTAGTAGGGAATTCATCCATGGTAAAATTTTCAATTCCAAAAATTTGCTAACTATGG